>CAZJJT010000684.1:0-2733 GCA_964546395.1 uncultured Fibrobacterota bacterium | reverse complement strand
GTGGCGCACGTGGAGCGGCTGAAGGTCGCGCCCCGCGTGGGCGCGTGGATTGAAACTGGTACAACGTGCGGTCGGGGACGAGCCGGGGTGGTCGCGCCCCGCGTGGGCGCGTGGATTGAAACTTATTGCCCCTCTCACTATCAAAACCACCAACTAGTCGCGCCCCGCGTGGGCGGAGGGGCTGAGGCGGTGCGATGGGAGGCGCATGAGGAGCCGCGGGTCCGCACATCTCGGAATAGGGGCTGCCGGGGGGGGCGCCACACTCCCGCAGCCGTTCTGTGAGTTCATTGCCTGGCTCCTGGATCGTGCTCAGTGACCCAGATGTCAAGTCGATCTCCTTGCGCGTGTCCCGTCCGAGAAGGAACAGCCACCCCCCCGCGGGTCCCCCCCAACCCAGGCGTTCGTTCTGCCACCCAGATCCACCCGGGGGGTACCCCGCCGAAGGCCCCAAACGGCAGCTCTTGCCCCTCCTCCCGGAGCGGAGAAAGAGACGATCAGGAGCACGAGAAAGGCAGGAGAGTTAGGGCTTGATCTGCATTTCCCCTTGAATGTAGAATAAATGTGCCCCTCACGACGGCACGTGTGGTGCCTGCTCGCGGCTCTTCCCGGAACCGCGGCGGGTCGGACGAACTTGGCGAGACTGCGGGTGTGCCGGCGGCTATGAACAAGAACCACGACAAAGGGGTGATACTGTTTGTCGACGACGACAGGGTGATTGCCGAAGTCACCGGCAAGTACCTGACTTCACTCGGCTACCATGTCGCGCTGGCGTCCAACGGCCGTGAAGCGTTTGAGTTGTTCGAGCAGCTCAAGCCCCAACTCGTGGTGGCGGACCTGTGCATGCCGGTGATGGACGGGCTGCAGTTCCTCGAGGAAGCGCGCAAGAAGGATATCGTTACGCCGGTGATTGTCACCACCGGTTACGACGATATCGAGACCGCGATACGCGCGATACAGCACGGCGCGTTCGACTATATCCGCAAGCCGTTCAAGCTCGAGTTGCTCCAGCAGAAGATCGAACGGGCCCTTCGTGCCAACCGCAACCTCCGCAAGAACGCGGTCTACACCGAGTTGGCGGCCCTGCACGACCTGTCCCACAAGCTGGTGAATATCCACGATGTGGAGGCGCTGCTGGATGAGATGTTCCGCTACTGCCTCACGATCGCACAGGCTGACAGCGGGTTTATCGAGACGGTCGACCCGCAGACCGGCGGGCTGGCGGTGCGGCGGGAAAGCGGCGAGGAAGCCACGACGCACGAGGAAGCGCTTCGGCCGTTGATGCAGTGGGTGCTTGACCACGAGCAGTCGGTGGTGGTGCGTGAGGGGCGGGCGCAACCGGCCTCGGGCGTGGAACTCGACCTGGGGCGTGACATATCGATGGTGCTGATGCCGTTGACGGCGGGGAGTGATGTGGTGGGGGTGGTGGGGCTTATCCGGACCGACCCGCACAACGCGTTCTCCGAAGCGGATCTGAGTGTGCTGGAAGTGGTCGCGTCACAGGCCGGGATCGCGATCAACAACGCCCACCTGTACGCCTCGGTGGGCCAGAAGCTCGAAGAGTTGACACTGGTGAGCACGTACTCGGAGCAGCTGGCGGGCCTGATGGACCGTACGGCGATTATCGAGTGCCTGTTCGACACGGTGCTGAAGCATTTCCCGATTGATGTCATGGCGTTCCTGATAATCCAGAAGCGGCGCCACCTGTTCCTGTTCTGGTCGCGCGGCCCGATGTCGTCGGAGGACCGTGACAGTATCCGCGCGGACGTGGTCGAGTTCTACAACGGGACATCCACCATGCAGATAGCCGCCACGCGCGTGCTGCTGCGAGAGCGTGAAGACTCGGGACGCGGGGAGAAGACGGTTGGTTTGCCGCTGCAGTTCCGCTCGCTGCTTCCCGTGGCCGCCGAGGATTTCGGGTTCGGGGTGGTGCTGTTCGGGGCGCAGCGGCAGCTCGATGATGAGCGGGAGCAGAGCGCCCTGCTCTCGAGCCTGGTCAGCCAGACCCGTATCGCCTTGACAAACGCCAAGCTGTACGGCGACATGAAAGAGAACTATATCAAGACGATCAAGGCGCTGGCGATTGCGGTGGATGCCAAAGACACCTACACCCACGGTCACTCCGAGAACGTGATGAATATCGCGGCGGACGTGGCCGAGGTGATGAAAATTGACGAGCAGCAGCTGGGGATTATCCGTGATGCGGCGCTGCTGCACGATATCGGCAAGATCGGGATACCGGGGTATATCCTCAACAAGCCCGGGCCGCTCACCTACGAAGAGTTCAACGGGGTGATGAAAACACACAGCACGCTCGGGGCGAATATCGTGCGCGACGTGCCGTTTCTGCAGGAGTTGTTCCCGCTGATTCTTCACCACCACGAGGACTATGACGGGTCGGGGTATCCCGAGGGCCTGGAGGGTGACGAGATCCCGATAGGGGCCCGGATAATCCACGTGGCGGACGCGTTCGAGGCGATGACCTCCAAGCGCCCGTACCGCAACAGCCTGGGTAACGCCGAAGCGCTCCGAAGGCTCGCTGAGGGCCGCGGCACCCATTTCGACCCGGCGGTGGTGGACGCCCTGATGGTGGTGGCGGAACGCAAGGGGTGGACCGAGGCCCAGTCGGATACCCCCGCGGCCGCCTCGGCCGCCGCAGCCACGCCCGTGGGGGATGGGGTGTAGGGCAAAGAGTCTTGCCCACCGCCTTCGGCGCTTGATATATTGCCCATACCC
>CAZJJT010000683.1:0-2743 GCA_964546395.1 uncultured Fibrobacterota bacterium | reverse complement strand
CCGCCGAAGAGACCTCGACTGCGGCGGTGTAGAGTCCGGCGGCCAGCCCTGTGGGGTCTGCGTTGACAGTGACGGTACGGCTGTTGCCGCTCCCCCCTTCGGAGAGACTCAACCACGAAGACGAAGGGGTGATGGCAAAACTCAGTCCTCCAAGCGTGCCGCTGCCGGTGTTGCTGACTGCCACCAGCTGTGCCGACGGCGCGGCACCCGACGGTGAACTGAACACAAGACGACGCTTGTCAAGCATCACGAACGGCGCACCCGGTGAGGGCAGTGCACCGTTCCAGTAGTCAAACGGATGGCAGCTGCCCAGGTCAACAGTGGTGTTGCCGGTCAGGTCGTGCACGTATCCCAACCGGTCAATCGCGTCCTCGCCGGTGAAAACGACATGTTCATTGGAGGAATGCGAGAACCTGATGTTCACGATGCGGGGCATCGAACCAGACTGACCCGGCGCAGCACCGGGTGCGAAGAACGTGTCGACGACCGTCTCACTCTCAAACTCCTGGATCGTGCCTACCTGGTGGAAGCTGTACCCGGGGATGTAGCCGCTGTACGAATGAGTAACCAGCTGGCCGTTGGGAGACGCGGTTCCCTGGCACCCACTGCCGTAGTCGCGGCTGATCATGGTCACGAAATCCAGGCTCATGCAATACCCGACCCCGCAGAGCATATACCCGCCCCGCGTCCCGTCCAGCGACATCTCGAGGGCATCGATACGCAGCGGGCTGGGCATGGGACCTGTGAAATCCGACAGGCGGGCCACTATCTCGCGGCGACGCACGGCCAGGTCAGCCCGGAATACGCGGTCCGATCCCTCCGACCAGTACAGGTTGTCATCTGCCGTCCAGCTCATGTGGATGTTGCCGGCATTCGGGTTCTCGGTGAAGCAAACCGTGTCGACATGCGACCCGTCGTTGTTCATCACGCAGATCGTCGTGCGCTTGCTGCTGAACGGTCCGTACCACTCGCCCTTCGCGATGGCGATTCGGCGCCCGTCGGGCGAGAAGCAGACACCGGTTCCGCCGCCGCTGCGCCAGTCGGTCCCCCACTGTGCGCTGGTGTAGATGGAGTCCGGCGTACCGACTGCGTTGTTATTGACTGGCAGCAGGACGGTTCGGCCGTCCCAGCTGTTCACCAGCACGGTGCCGTTTATGGCGGCGTACGAGAGTGATGCCGTAAGAACCAGTGCTGCTCCTGCCATGATGCGTCGCATGCATCCCCCTTGGTGACGTTGAACCACCCACCTATCCCTCCACATGCTCCCTGCTCCAGTCCACAATCGCCTGTTCCATGGCCAGCTTGTTCCCGTTCGGCACCCCGAGCATCTTCTCCGGCATCGGCAGGTATCCGCCCCCCAACCAGAGCAGGTCGCACTTGCGGAACACTTCCTCCCGGACCTCCTCGGGCGTACCCGAGGGGAGGACCCGCTGCCCATCGATGCCCCCTGCCAGCGTCAACCGCCCCGCCGTGAGTGCGCGCATGGCAGGAAGGTCGTTGGCTGTAGACTGGATCGGGTTGAGCACATCGATACCGATCTCCATCAGGTCCTCGAGAATCGGCATCACGTGGCCGCAACTGTGCAAACTGATGACAGCATCGGGCCCAAGCGCGCTCCGGTAGAGCTGCACCACACGCGCGATCCGTGGCTTGAAGAACTCGCGCCAGGTTTCCAGCGACACTGCCAGCCCATGCTGCATCCCGTAGTCATCGGAGAGATTGACGTGATCCGGTCTGAGTTCGGCGTACTGCTCGGCGATGGCACACTCAAACTCGACCATGGTGTCCAGCAGATGATGAGCACGGTCGGGGTCGGCCAGCAGCAGCATCAGGAACTGCTCAGGGCCCATGATATTGAACCCCTTCTCGTACATGAAATAGGGGTGGTTGACAGACAGGAAGTAGCGGGAGCGATCGATCTCTGCCGCACGCTCGCGGGTTTCACGGAACCGCTCGGGAGCATACGCGTCCGGTGCGCGGTAGCCGTCGATCTCCTCGAACGAGCGCACGGCTGGGCCGGTCGGAAACACCTCTCCGTCCCTGTCAGTCCAGCTCACGCCCCACATGTCACGCCACTGGACGGTCTGCGGTGAGGGGCGACTGTGCGTGGGCCATGCGCCGTGGTAGTTCACACCGCGCGAAGGAGGAGGGTAACAGACATGCGTCGGCTTGTCAAACCGAACGACGCGCTCGAAGTTCTCTTTCTCCGGGTAACGTGCTGCCATGCGGGCTCCCCTGTGTGACCGTACCCTATTTGTTATACCATAAACTGGCCACGCTGTCCAACGAGCGATGGCACAGATATGGTGTTTATGATATATTTGATATACTATGCCTCCACCAAAGGCAGCCCCGGTGCGTGCCAGGGCCCTGGCCGTTGTCAGGAAGTGCATGGCTGACTCACGTGCCGCCGGGGAGTCGCGCCTGCCGGGCGTGCGTTCCCTTGCGGCCGCAGCCGGTGTTTCATATGTCACGATGCAACGAGCAGTGAGCGATGCGGTGGCAGAGGGGTTACTCGAAGCAGCGCCGGGCAAGGGAACCCATGTGCGCGGCATGGCCGACCGACCTGCTGCCCGGCCACTTCCCCGCCATCGCCAGGTGAGCGAGGATGTCATGGCCGATGTCGCTCGCGCGCGCTATGCGCCGGGCACCGCGCTGCCATCACTGAAGACGCTCTGCGGCGAGTACCGGGTGTCGCCGGCCGTGATGCGCCGCTCGCTTCGCCACCTGAGCGACATGGGTC
>CAZJJT010000682.1:0-2745 GCA_964546395.1 uncultured Fibrobacterota bacterium | reverse complement strand
CTCGCAGACATGCTCCTTGCATCCATCGCCGAGATTGCGGCGCTCGCAGCGCGCGTGCCGCTGCTGCAGGTACCGCCGTTCACGCTGCCGCTGGCGCTGGGGTACGTCGCATGCATTGCCTCCGCCCTGCTGCTCAAGGGGCGGCACGCCGTGCGCGTGTCGGCTGCCGCGGCAGGGCTGGGAATCGCCGGGCAGGTTGCGTTTGCGACGGTGCGGTGGCAATGCGCGCCGGTGGAAGCGGTCAGCGTGGCAGCCGGATTCCGTGACACCGTCGCCGTTGCACTGAAGCCGGGCGGTGACGCCTGGATGGCGGTGTCATCACCGGGAGCACTCTCGCAGGTCTCGGCAATGGGGGCGGTGGACTCATGGCTTCGGCACCGCGGCGCACGGCTGCGCGTAGTGGTCACACCCGACACCACCTCCACGCGCGGGCGGCTCGACTCCTGCATCGCACTCACACGCACGCGCGGCCGCGTGCAGCTCGTGTCGGGAGGATACGAGTTTCTCCCCGGGTACGAGCTGTGCACCGCGGGAAGGCCGCAGGTGTATCTGGACGGACAGCCGCTTCTGCAGCACACGGGTTGCGTGAGCGTGGTACGGTAGGCTGTTGGTCGCCTGGCACCCGACCATTTATTTTCCCTGTCGTCACGCACATCTACCACACGCCGGGGGCCGCGTGCAACTACGCCTTCAGCAGTACCGCAACTGGGACATCGTGGCAATCGAGGGTGCAATGCTGATGACGCGGCTGACTCACAAGCCCCCCATCTTCGATGTGCTCGGGGGCAAGCCGCACCCCTGCGTGGCGCTGGACATGTCACGTACCGATGCGATGGATTCCGGGGCGCTCTCGATACTGGTGAGCCTGAAGAAGCAGGTGCAGCACAACGGCGGGCAGTTTGCCGTGGTGGCCCCTTCAGAGGATATCGCGGTGCTGTTCGGCATAGTCGGGTTTGACGAGCAACTGCGCATCTTCGATTCCCGTACCGAGTTCGAGCGGTATGTCAGCCATTCGCAGAGCTGAGCGCACCGTGCGTGCGGCGGGGTTGTACGCGGGCGCGCTGTGCGTGCTCTGGCTTTGCGGCTGTGGTGAACGCAGGACGCTTGAGCAGCAGGCGTCGCTGTTCGAGCGCTGGTTTGTATCTCCCTCCGCGACGCGCACCGACTCGCTGCTTCGTGAGGTGGTCCGTGTCGAGCGGCTCGGGACAATCGCCGCGCGTGCCGTGTCGCACGCCCGTGTACGGCAGCTGACAGGCACGGTGGTACTGCACGACAGCACGGGTACGGCGTGGACACTGGGCTACGGCGGGCCTGCCGGCACGCCCGCTGACTCGCTCCTGCCGCTGGTGGTCTACCTTCATGGCGGCATCGGCTCGGCGGCCGAGAGCAAGGGCGCCCGTGCCTGGGAGATGCTTGCGCCGCTGATCGACTCATGCGGAGCCGTGGTGATCAGCCCGACCGCAACCGCGCGTGCGCCATGGTGGAGCGCAGCCGGCATGGGACGAATTCTGCAGGCACTACGGTGGGCCACGCTGCATCTGCCGGTGGATCCGGAGCGGGTGGTTCTGGCGGGGGTCAGTGACGGGGCGCTGGGCTGCTACGCGGCGTCCTCGGTGATGGCGGGGCCATTTGCCGGGTTCATAGCAGTGTCGGGGTTCGGCGGTATACTGCCTGCACTCGGTGTCTCGCTCGTGCCGGGCAACATGATGCAGCGGCCAATCTATACTGTCAACGCAGGGCGCGACCGGCTGTTCCCGCTGGAGAAGGTGAACGCGTTCCTTGACGAGCTGGAAGCGCAGGGGGTGCGCGTGGAGCGTGCGGTGCACCCGGAGGAAGAGCACGGGTTCGACTACCGCGCCTCGGAGATGGGCGCGCTGGCCCGCCGGGTGCGCCAGTGGCGGCAGCCCGCCGGACGTCGCGGGATATCCTGGCGGATCCAGCAAGGTCTGCCGTGGCGCGCCGACAACCTGGTATCGGCAGCGATTGCGCGCGGCACTGCCGGACTGCCCGCCATAAACGCATCGTGGCACAAGGGCCGGCTCACCGCGCAGTGTATCGGGCTTCAGTCGTTTGTGTTTCTTGCAGAACCCGGCGGAGTGCCGCCGGTGGTCGTGGTAAACGGGCATGCGGAGGAACGGTGCCGGGACGTGAGCGGGGATGTCCGGACCGTGTTGACGGCGATGCAGCATTCGTGCGTACCGCGTATCCCGCGGTCCGCGATCTATTCTGCCACGATTCAGGGCGAGTGAAGGAGGGGCGGATGGCTCCACGGGCTGTAGTGGTACTTGCGGAGGGGTGCGAAGAGACAGAGGCCGTCACCATCATCGATGTGCTCCGCCGCGGCGGAGTCGACGTGGTTGTGGCGGGGCTGCAATCCACCACGATTCACGGGTCACACGCACTCACGTTCATCGCCGACACGCCCCTGTCGGAAGCGGAGGACGGGTTCGACGCAATCGTCCTGCCGGGAGGTCAGCCCGGCACGCGTAACCTGATGGCCAGCGAGGCACTGCTGAAGAGAATCCGGGCGGCATGCGACGCCGGCAAACTGTGTGCCGCAATCTGCGCAGCACCCACTGTGCTCGCAAAGGCAGGGATACTCGAAGGCAGAGCGGCGACATGCTACCCCGACTACCAGGAGCAGCTCAGCGGAGCCGTGTACAGCGAGAAGAACGTGGTGGTGGACGGCAACATCATAACGAGCCGCTCGGTGGCTACCGCGATCGAGTTCGCGCTCGCGATTGT
>CAZJJT010000681.1:0-2762 GCA_964546395.1 uncultured Fibrobacterota bacterium | reverse complement strand
CGAGACATTCCACGTGGGTGATACCATGCACATACGCTGGAGTGCCGACCTGCAGCGAATCACCTCCGCACTGCTGCAGATCTCGTTTGACGAGGGAGAAACGTTCTACGCGATCAACACCGACAGCGCAGTCCTTGCCACGGATCCCCGGTGGGGCGACTACACCTGGGTGATTCCACCGAGCGTACGCGACGGCCAGGTGACAGCCTCCACGGTATCGGACCACTGCATAGTAATGGTATCGGACTACCAGGTCACCATGACCGACCAATCTGCGGGCGTGTTCAGCATACAGGCTGCCGGCGCCGCCTCGGGGCGCCAATCGATGCGGACGAAAGCACGTCGGTTTGGCGTGTTGAGCGTACCCGACAACTGTCTGGTGTTGCGGACTGGCCTGCCCGGCAGGCACGCCATTGCGGTGGTGGCGATGGACGGTGCGGTGGTGGCACGCTTTGTGGGACATGACGCGACAGCGTATGTGACGCGGCCGTTGGCGCCGGGAACGTATCTGGCGACGTATACGGATAAGAACGCCACGATTCACCGTTGTGTGACGGTTGGTGTTCGCTGAAACTGGGAGCGAGGGAGTACCTATGCGACGAATGTGCAGATCACTTGGTGTTGTTCTGGCTGTGCTGGCCCCGCTTGGCGCGATAACGGTCACCGACAACCACAACTACGAAGGGCGGAGCTGCTTTCGTATCGTCACCACCTCCGCCACCTATGTATACGACAAGCGCGGAGGCGGTCTGGCCCGGATCATCGACAACCAGGGCAATGACTGGATCGGTTTCCACAATGATGCCTCAACGGATCAGGCCGGTGAGTACCGTGGCATCCCCAACCTGGGCGACTGCTGCCACCCGGGATACCCCGAGATCGCTTCAGGCAAGGCCACGATGGTGTCCACGGTCAGCGCGAACAGCGGCTCGCATATCGTGCTCACATCGACAAGCACCAACAACTCGTGGAAAGTGGTCTGGGACTTCTATGAGACATACGTCACATTGACAGTGGAGAAGATTGCCGCAGGGAAGGAGTATTATGTCTTGTACGAGGGAACACCCGGAGGCCAGGATGGGCTCTCGAGGGATGATTTCTATGTGACCTCCGATGGGCGTCGGCGAGGGATTACCACCTGTTTCAACAACAACTGCAGCACCCCCACCGAGCGTCTTTCTGCGCTGGACTGGATATTCTTCAGCGGCAAGCGTCTCAAGCGCTCCCTGCTGCTCATCCAGCACACGCACGACAACATCCTCGACTGCTATTGGCCCATGAACAACCCGGCCCCAGGCAATATGACTGTCTTCGGGTTTGGCCGCGACGCCAAGGGGGACGCACGGGCACTCACCACCACTCCCAACATGTTCCACTTCGCGCTTATCGAGGACACAACCCACGCGTTCGCAGCAACCATGGCGCAGCAGATCCTGAACGGATCGGTGGCAACGCTACCCACTCCGACCAACGCGGCGCCGACCCAAAGGACAGCGCACATTGGGTCAGGCGCCTACGATATCAGGGGGAGACTCCTGCGCGGCGGCAGCGCCTCCGTGCGGTCCGCGGGAGTGTATGCCGGGCCGACTGGCCTCACACCAATTATAGCTACTACAAGGTAGCGTACTGGCGGCACGGTCCTGCATCGACATCCCGGCCTCGTCCCCCCTTGTGTTTCCCCCAGGCCGTGCGTGCAGCAGGGCCGTTCCGCCGCACTCTGGTTGGACCAAACACTTTCCCGGAGCCAGCTGACTATGAACCGCATCGCACGTGTCACCGTTTACATGACAGTCCTTTGCTGCGCGCAGAAGTCACCCGTGGCCGCTGTTGTCGTCAGCGATAACCAGAGCCTTGCCGGTACCACCGGCTTCATCAAGGTACAGACCGACAGGGCGACCTACTACCTGCACAAGAAGGCCGGAATCATTGCGGGCATGCTTGACCGCGACGGCAAGGACTGGGTCGGGTGGAACACGAGCAGCAATGACGGCGGTGTGTGGCGCGGCTTGTTCAAACCGTACTTCGACTGGGGATGGCACCTGCAGGACAAGACTGGCAACCAGTCAAATGTAAGTACCTCCATCACTGCACAGTCACCGGACCGTGCAACGGTTTCGTGCGCCAAGGGCGGGAACAGAACCACGTGGGAATTCCATCCAACTCACGCGACCATGACGGTGACATCGGCCGAGAGCAACTACTACTTCACCTATGAGGGCGCCCCATACGGTCGTATAGACAAGAACAAGAATTACCTGGGTCGTGGAGATGAGCAGGGAACGAGGGCTTTCAGCAGCGCCACGTTCAAGGGGGACCTGGGCACCGCCGCTGGCGAGTCGTGGGAGTGGGTGTACCTTGGCGACAACGATGCTCCTCGTGTCATGTTCCTTGCGCACCACGGAAATGACTCTCGCACCGACAGCTTCAACAACGGCTTCGCGAAGATGGGTGTGTTTGGGTTTGGCCGTGATGGCAACACGCCAGGATTCAGTTCCGCGGACGAGACGTTTTCCGTAGGCTTTGTCGAGAGCACACAGCGCTCAGCCGTTGCCGATGCCGTGAGGGCGGCAGCAACCGGCGCCACCACCGTGAAAACCGGCATGTCCACGCACGCTGCCGCGACCACACTGTGCATACGTCGGTCGGGGGGCAGGATCGTGGTTTACCTCCCACATGACGGCGAGTACGCGATCAGGGCCTATAATTGCCGTGGTGCGCTTGTCGCCACAGCACTGGCAGAGCAAGGAACGGCTGCGCTGTCC
>CAZJJT010000680.1:0-2765 GCA_964546395.1 uncultured Fibrobacterota bacterium | reverse complement strand
GGCCGGCTACGCAAAGCTCCGCTCGGGCTATCCGGATTGGCTGCTACTAAGGTGCGGCGACAGTTGGGACGAGATCTTCCCCCACGTCAGCAAGCTCGGCCGCAGCGCCGCCGAACCGCTGCTGATCTCCTCGTACGGCATGTCCTTGAGATCGCGCAGAACGATAAGCTCCCGGTGGATGTGCGGCAACCCTTCCAACGCCTTCCGGAACGCCGCCCTGGTCCGCTTGGCAACCAGGTCCTTCTCCGGCGACATCCGCGTGTCCCCCAGTTCGCGGCGAGGCGTGTCGGTCTCGGGGTCTTCGGGCTGCTCCACCTGCACCGAACGGCGCCGCACCTTCCACCACCACGACCGCCTGCGGTTGCGGCAGGTGTTCACCGCAATCCGGTACACCCACGTCGAGAACCGCGCCTCACCCTTGAACCTCCCGATGCTCTGCCACGCTCGTACGAATGTGTCCTGCGCGGCCTCCTCGGCCTCATCCCTCCTGCTGAGCATCCGGCAGCACAGGGTCATGATCTGGTGCTGATGGGCAATGACGAGCCGGTTGAACGCAGAGCGACTCCCCGCCTGCGCCTGCGTCACAAGCTCGCGATCCTCGTCCCGGACGGCTGCTGTCCCGGGCATGGGCCCATCGTCAGTCATTTGACACCTTGCCGCAGCGTTTGTTCCAGTGCCGGAACACAGTACACAAGACACCGGACACAGAACACAGGCCATGTCTGTGTACCACGTCCTGCATCCGGTGTCCCCGTCTCACTACTCATCCAGCTTGTACGACTCCAGCGTCAGCTTCTCGCCCTTCACCGTGTACCGGCGCACCTTCGTCTTCTCGTCGTAGTCCCATACGTAGGTGGTGGCCCCGTCGTTGCCCGTGGTCACAATCCGCTTCGAGTCCTTCCACTCGACGGCCGAGCCCTGCGCGAACACGTTGGGAACGATGCACGGCGCCTTCACCGCCGGGAAGAACGCCAGCTTCAGCAGTGCCACCGCTATCGCGCCCACCACCACCTTCGTGTACCATCCCCTCAGCTCCATCGTATCCTCCCTTGTGCGCGTACGCGCATCATGGCAACCTTCCCAGTTCGTAGCTCCGCGTCGTGTCCCGCATCGCCTTCCTGTCCACCACCAGTTCCAGTATCTGCTGCTTCCGCTTCGGGGTGCCCTCCGCCAGCACTGCCAGTTCGCTCACCTGGTTCACCAGGTGCCGGAGCTTCCGCTCAGTCCCCGTGTGGCCCGGTACCGCCACCCCCGCGGCTTCCAGCACGAAATCGTGCAGGCAGTTGTCACAGAATATCTCCAGGCCCCGGTGGCGGACACGAATCCGTGTCCCGTCAATCACCTGCTCTTTGCGGTACTCGCCCGGGCTCAGCCGCCCGAACCCCGTCCGTGCCGAATCGAGACGCCCCCGTGCGGTATCGCCGTTGGGCTTGCGCACCGCGCTCAGCACGCTGTCGCTGCTGTCGCGCCGCACCACCACGGTCGACTCGGGGTATACACTCACTCGCATCGTCTCCATCTCGGGCAGCCAGGTGAACTCCGCGTATACCGACAAGCTGTCGTAGCCCGCGCCACTGCCGTGTTGCGCAACCGGTGTGCCCCGGCCGCATGCCACGGGAAACAACGCGCTGCAGAGACACAGGGACATGGAGAACAGCGCCGACAGTGAGTGCTTCCCCCCTGTGGTTCCCTCCGTGTCTCTGTGTCTCTGCGGCACGAGCTATCCCTTTCCCGACGCAAGCGCCTCGAACGCCCACATCACCAGCTCCTCGGTTTCCTCCCACCCGATACAGTCATCCGTCACCGACACGTCCGGCTTGAGCGGCTTGCCGGGCTTCGCCTCCTGCCTGCCATGCGCCAGGTAGCTCTCGAGCATCGCCCCCACAATCGCGCTCTGGCCGGTACCCACCTGTCCGAGCACGTCCTTGAGCACTCCCCGCTGCTTCGCTGCCGACTTGCCCGAGTTGGCGTGACTGCAGTCGACCACCACCGCCGGCACGATCCCCATCTTCTCCATCAACACGTGCGCGTACGCCACGTGCTCGGGCCCGTGGTTCGGCCCCTCCGTACCCCCGCGCAGCACCAGGTGCCCGAACTGGTTGCCGCGAGTACGGAAGAAGCCCGAGCGCCCGTCCGATGTGACCCCCAGGAACGAATGCCGTGCCGCCGCGGTCTTGATCGCCTCGATTGCCGTGCGGATATTGCCGTTGGTGGGGTTTTTGAACCCGGTCGGCATCGATAACCCGCTCACCAGCTGACGGTGGGTCTGCGACTCGCTGGTTCGGGCCCCAATGACCGCCCACGACACCAGGTCCGCCAGATACTGCGGCATCACCGGGTCAAGCACCTCGGTGCCTACCGGGAGCCCCAGCCCGGTGATATCGCACATCAGCCTGCGCGCAAGGTGGATGCCGCGCGCCACGTCGCAGGAGTTGTCAAGGTCGGGATCGTATATCAGCCCTTTCCACCCCACCGTGGTGCGAGGCTTCTCCACGTACACGCGCATCACCATCACCATGCGTTCCGCCACCCGCTCGGCAAGTCGCTTGAGCCTGCGCGCGTACTCCAGCGCGGAGTCGACATGGTGAATGGAGCACGGTCCGCAGATCACCAGGAACCGGCGGTCGCGGTGACCGAGGATCGCTTCGATCGCGTGCCGTCCTGCAGCGACAACCGCGGCAGACGTGTCGGACAACGGCAGTTCGCGCTTCACCTCACCGGGTGTGGGAAGTACCGAGAAATCTTCTATGTTGATGTCGTCGAGT
>CAZJJT010000679.1:1547-2767 GCA_964546395.1 uncultured Fibrobacterota bacterium | reverse complement strand
GAACCTGGGACGGATACGGGCGGAGCTGGAGCGGCTGGGGATTGCGGACAACACACTGGTGGTGTACACGAGCGACCATGGCTCGCATTTCTGCACGCGCAACGGTGAGTACAAGCGTTCGTGCCACGAGGGGTGTATCCGGGTGCCGATGGTGATGTGCGGGCCGGGGTTTGGGGGCGGACGGGTGGTGCGGGAACTGGTGAGCCTGATAGATCTTCCCCCGACCGTGCTTCGTGCGGGAGGGGTGCGTGCACCGAAGTCGTTCCGGGGTCGACCGCTGCAGCAGTTGGCGGCGGGGGGCGAGCGCGGCTGGCCTGAAGAGGTGTTCCTGCAGATAAGCGAGAGCCAGGTGGGACGGGCGATACGGACGGCGCGGTGGAAATACTCGGTGAGTGCTCCGGGCGCCAACGGGGGGAGCGACCCGGCGAGCGACACATATGCCGAGGAGTTCCTGTACGACCTGGCACTTGACCCGCACGAGCGGGTGAACCTGGTGCGTGACCCGTCGTACGCCGAAGTGCGGGCGGAGCTGCGGGGGCGCCTGCAGCGGCGGACAGTGGGAGCGGGCGAGAGGATGCCGGAGATACTGCCGTGCGCACGGTGATGACGCTTCGTGAGGCGTTTCGGAAGGTGCTTCGGCACGAGGAGGTGCGGCCGGTGCCGTACACGGTGAAGTTTACCGTGGAGGCCAGGGAGCGGTATGCCGCGCACCTGGGGCGGGCGTTCGACCCGGTGGTGGATACCGGCAGTTACGTGGTGGCCTCACACACGAACGACGGCTGGAAAGAGGTGGCGCCCGGGCATTTCCGTGACTATTTCGGGGTGGTATGGAACAAGACGGTGGATCGGACGCTGGGGGTGGTGGACGAGCCGCCCCTGAAGAGTGCATCGATGGCGGGGTTCAGCTTCCCCGACCCGGGCACGGTGCCGGTGTACGAGTTCGTGCGTGTCAACCGCGAGCGCTATCCCGAGCGGTTCCACATGCTCTCGATTGGGTTCGCGCTGTTCGAGCGTGCCTGGTCGCTTGTCGGCATGGAGAACCTGCTGGTGTATTTCATGATGGAGCCGGCGTTTGTCCACGATCTGCTGGAGCGGATTGCGGAGTACAACGTGGCGCTCATACGCAACGCGGCGGCAATCGGTGTGGATTGCGTGCATTTCGGTGACGACTGGGGGTCGCAGCACGGACCGCTGATTGCACCGGATACGTGGCGCGAGTT
>CAZJJT010000679.1:0-1537 GCA_964546395.1 uncultured Fibrobacterota bacterium | reverse complement strand
CCGGAAGCGATGGATATCTGGGAGCTGCGCGAGCGGTACCGCGGGACGCTTGCCTTCTGGGGTGGACTGAGCGTGCAGGAGACGCTCCCACACGGCACGCCGGAGCAGGTACGGAGCGAGACACGCCGCCTGTTAACCGAGATGGCCCCCAGTGGCGGGTATGTCCTGGCGCCATCGCACTCGTTGACGAGTGATATCCCGGTGGAGAATATCGATGCGTTTCTGGAGCAAGCAAGAGGGCAGCAGCAAACCCCTGACTACTGACCCCCTGACTACTGACCCCCTGACTACTAACGACTGACCCTCAACAAAGGAGCCTGCCATGTCCACTGTCACCAAGGCCTACGAGCTTGCGAAGGAGCGGTTTGCCGCACGCGGTGTTGACACCGATGCTGCTCTCGACATGCTGAAGTGTATCCCGATCAGCCTTCACTGCTGGCAGGGCGACGATATCGGCGGGTACGAGAACAGTGATGCGGGGCTGGATGGCGGGTTGGCGGTGACCGGCAACTACCCGGGGAAGGCGCGCACGCCGGAGCAACTCCGCCAGGATGCCGACAAGGCGCTGGCGCTCATTCCGGGCACCCACCGGTTCAACCTGCATGCGATCTACGCCGAGACCGGGGGGAAGCGGGTCGACCGTGACGCGCTTGAGCCCGAGCACTTTGCGGGCTGGATCGAGTGGGCGAAGGGCCGGAAGATGGGGCTGGATTTCAACCCGACCTGTTTCTCGCATCCGAAGGCGGCGGACGGATTCACGCTGAGCCATGCCGACAACGGTATCCGCAGGTTCTGGATTGATCACTGTATCGCCTGCCGCAAGGTTGCGGCGGCGATGGGCAAGGCGCTGGGTAGCCCGGCGGTGAACAACGTGTGGATTCCAGACGGCTACAAGGACACGCCGGTGGACCGTGCCGGGCCGCGCGCGCGGTTGCGCGAGGCGCTGGATGCGGTGTTCGCGGAGAAGCTTGACAAGAAGCACTGCCTGGACGCGGTGGAGGGCAAGCTGTTCGGCATAGGCTCGGAGTCGTACGTGGTGGGCTCGCACGAGTTCTACCTGGGCTACGCGGTTGCCAACCGCACGCTGTTGTGTCTCGACGCCGGCCATTTCCATCCGACCGAGACCATCGCCGACAAGCTCTCGGCGGTGATGCTGTACCTTGACGAGATTCTGCTTCACGTGAGCCGCGGTGTTCGCTGGGACAGTGACCACGTGGTGGTGCTTTCGGACGATCTGCGGGCGATTGCCGAGGAGTTGGTGCGTGGCGGTTACCTTGGCCGCGTGCATATCGGGCTGGACTACTTCGACGCGAGTATCAACCGGGTGGCCGCCTGGGTTATCGGTACGCGCAACATGATCAAGGCGCTGCTGCAGGCGCTGCTCGAGCCGGTGGCGGAGCTGAAGAAGCTGGAACTCGCGGGGGATCTGACCGCGCGGCTGGCACTGCTCGAAGAGCAGAAGTCGCTTCCGTGGAGCGCGGTCTGGGACCGGTACTGCGAGACCATGAGTGTACCGGTGGGGGACGCGTGGTTGGCG
>CAZJJT010000678.1:0-2771 GCA_964546395.1 uncultured Fibrobacterota bacterium | reverse complement strand
TTGTCGAGAACACCACACCGTTCACGCCCGAGCAGACCGCGGCGCTCAACGCGATGGTCGAGGAACGCAAGAAGAAGAGCGGGCTGTACTGCACCGCCTGCCGCTACTGCATGCCCGTCTGCCCGGTCGGCGTGTCCATCCCCGAGCAGCTCGATCTGCTGAACCTTGTCAAGATCTACGGCCTGCTCGGTGTCGCCAAGGGGCGCTACCAGTCGACCTGGAATGTGAAGGTGAAAGCCAGCGAGTGCATCAACTGCGGCACGTGCCTCGAGAAGTGTCCGCAGCAGATCGATATCCCTTCGCGCATGCGTGAAGTGGTCACGCTGCTCGACCCGCGGGCCGGCAGCGTGGTAGTCGATACCGCGCTGCAGAAGGCCGCTTCCGACGGCAGTGTCGCGGTGCGGGTCCGCGCGCACAGCCTCGCCGACCAGGAGAACGAGCTTGATATCAAGCTGACGGCCAAGGCCGGCACCACGCTCAAGACGGACGCCCTCGCATTCGGTACCCTCGCCCCGTTCGGCCGGGCGGGGAAGACAGTCGAGGGCGCGACGGCGCCGGGCACCAGCCGCATCGCGTTCGGCATGGACATCGCGTTCGCCGGACGGGTCGAGCATGTCGACCGCGAGCACGCGTTCACGCTTCTGCCGTTGAAACTGCACGACGGCTGGGACGGTGAGGGGTGGGTTGAGACCGCCCCTGCCGAGGGTGCGTTTTCGAGCGCGAAAGAGACAGCCTCCATGCACGGCATGCGCTTCAGGCTCTCGCGGGACAGCGAAGGGCTGCTGCTGCTCGCGGACGTGCGCGACGATTTCCTGTTCCCCTCCGACCCCGCAAAACACAAGGGGCAGCTGGTGGACGGGCTCGAGGTGTTCCTCGATGGTCGCGCGGAGGGCGCGGTCGGCAAACCGAGCTATGGGGACAACGTGTTCCAGGTGGCGCTCTACCCGGGCACCCCCGGGGCCGCGCCCGCGTTCTACCACGTGTGCAACACGAAGAATGACGTACCGATGGATGTGTCGTCGGAGCGAACTGCCGAGGGGTACCGCCTCCGCGCGCGCATCCCATTCAGCTCGTTCTGTGTCTCGGGCACACCTGCCAGGATCGGCTTCGATGTGGCGGTGAACACCGCGGACGCCGAAGGCAACCGCGTCGCGCAGTACGTGTGGAACGGCAACGGCAACAACTGGCAGAACGCGGCGAACTTCCGTGAGGTCTGGCTGGTCTGAACAGTGTTGGTGCGGGCGAAGTATCCCCCTGCGCCAGCCCCCTGTCACGTCGGCGGATCAAACTCCCCCGCGCTCCTCTTGCCGCCCTTCGCGCCTCTCGCGGTGGAGCCCTTGACTGCCCCCGCCACTTCAAACAGGTAGCTCCCGGCGCCCACCGCGATCTCGACCCGCCCGTTGTGAACGCCCTTCACCGTGCAGCCTTCCGCCTTCTCGAGGCTTTTGCCGCCCTCTTTCACCTTCGATACGCCCGCGGCGGACAACTTCACCACTGCCGTGGTGTTGGCCGGAATGGTAACCGCGTACACGACCTTCGAGCCTTCACGGCGCCAGCCTGACTCGATTCGTCCGCGGATACTCTCCAGCGACGCTTTCGCGTATGTCAAGGTCTCCCCCGGGTGCGGCTCCACCACGATGCGCTGGTAGCCCGGTCGCGCCGGGTCGATATCAATCCCCGCCACCTTCGCGTACAGCCACTCGCCAATCGCGCCGTAGGCGTAGTGATTGAATGAATTCATCCCCGGGGTCTGGAACCCCTTGTCATGCGTCCAGCCGTCCCAGCGCTCCCAGATAGTCGTAGCGCCCTGGGTCACCGCGTACAGCCAGGAGGGCCACCCCGTCTGGTGCAGCAGCGTGTACGCCACATCGTCGCGCCCGCCGGCGGTGAGCACGTGGTTGATATAGGGCGAACCGACGAACCCGCAACTCAGGTGGTCCTTGCGTCGCTTGATATCGTGGACCAGCCAGTCGAGCGCCCGCTGCTTCTTCGCGCCCGAGAGCAGGCCGAAATGCAGCGCGAGGATCACCGAGGTCTGCGTCTCGCCCACCAGCCGCCCGTTGGGCGCCACAAACTCACGGGTGAACGCCGTCCTGACGTTGTGTGCCATGGCCGCGTACTTGCGCGCGTCCGCCTTCTTTCCCAGCACCACCGCCGTCTTCGAGAGCAGCTCGGCCGTGAACGCGAAGAACGCCGTGCTGACCAGATCGCGCGGCGTGTCGGCGTTGATACTCAGCCAGTCGCCGAACACGGCGCGGTTCAGGATGTAGCCTTTGCTCTGCGCCTTCTCGAAATCCACCCACTTCTTCATCTGCGGGTAGTGCCGCTCGAGCACGCGCGTGTCGCCGTAGCACTGGTAGATGGTCCACGGACAGATGAGCCCCGCATCGGCCCACGCCGAGGCCCCGCCGGGGTCTCCGCCCGGAAGTTCGGGCGCCACGTGCGGATAGCGGCCGTCCGGCGCCTGGCTGTCGTCGAGGTCCCAGAGCCACTTGGTGAAGAAGCCGGCGATGTCGAAGTTGTGGGCGGCGGTGCGGACAAACACCTGCGCGTCACCGGTCCACCCCAGCCGCTCGTCACGCTGCGGGCAGTCGGTGGGCACGTCGAGGTAGTTGCCCCGCTGGCCCCACTCGATGTTGTGCTGGAGCTGGTTGACCAGCGGCTCGGAGCATTCGAACGTACCGGTCTGCGGCATGTCGGAGTGCAGCACCATGCCGGCGAGCGTATCCAGCGTGGGCTCCGAGGGTAGCCCGGTCAGCTCGACGTACTGG
>CAZJJT010000677.1:0-2776 GCA_964546395.1 uncultured Fibrobacterota bacterium | reverse complement strand
ACCGTGCTCGATGTCAGCGGCAACCGGGTGGAATCGCTTGCGTCACTCGCCGGAATGCGGCTGCGCGAGCTGTCCTGCGCGGACAACCTGATAGGCGACATCGGTCCGCTGCGCGGCATGCCGCTGCGGCGGCTCGATATCAGCCGCAACGCGGTAGCCGACCTCTCTGCGCTTGTCGGCATGCCGCTGGAGTTCCTCGACTGCAGCGACAACCAGGTCTCCGACTTCGGCCCGGTCATGCGCATGAACCTCACCGCCCTGCGCTGCGGCGGCAACGTGCGCGTGCCGCTGATGAGCGTGAAGGGGCTTGGGCTGCGCGAGTTCGACTGCGCACGGAGTGAGTTGGTGGATCTGTGGCCGCTTGCGGGCATGAAGCTGCAGGTGTTGCGCTGCCCGCAGAACCGCATAGTCGACCTCGCGCCGCTGGCCACCATGCGTCTGCACACCGTGGATATCAGCGACAATCGTGTCACGACGCTCGAAGCGCTGCGGATGGTGCCGGTGCACACGCTGTCGTGCGCGCGCAACCGGATCCGCTCTCTCGAACCGCTCAGGGGCAAGACACTGCAGTCCCTCGATTGCCGCGACAACCCCATCACCAGCCTGTCTGCGTTCGAACGCAGCCCGCCGGGACGGTTCCTGTTCTTCTCGCGTGCACTGCCGGCGGCCGAACTGGAGCGTATGGCTGTACTGTGGCACGAACAGGGCTACACCACTCACGCACACGATGCGCTCGTGCTGTCGTGCCTCAACCGGGGCGACTACGAAGGGCTGCGGAGACTGGCGGTGGTCGCAGGGGAGCACGCATACCTGATGGTGCCGTGGGAGCTGAGGCGTGCGGAAGCCGGACGGCTGTGTGCGGAAGCAGGGGGGTACCTGCTGCGGGTGGAGACCGACGAGGAATGGTTCTTCCTGCGTGACACGCTGGCGCTTGCCGCGCAGCCGGTGCTGTGGCCCGGGGTGGTGGAGACGGATGCGGTGCTGATGTGGGAGGGCGGCGTGGGCAGGCCGCAGGATGCGGTTGCGCACGCTCCTTCGGGCAGGTGGGTCTATGCCAACGGCGCCCTTCGCAAGGAGCGGGGAGTGGAGCGCGCACCGTTCGTGATTGAGTGGGAGGGCGCTTCGCTGTGGCCGCTGCGTGCGGCGAACCCGTTGAGTCGATGACTCCGGCCTGCTCCCTGCAGCGCAGCGACTCGACACGCTACTTCACTCCAATCTCCTGCTGCAGTGTCGCGTACTCCTGCTGAGAACCGTGCCACCGAAAGGTCGCCACCACATGCTCCAGCACCTGTCTGCACTCGCCAGGGAGATAGGGACCACGTTCGCCGACATGGCGCCCTACCTGATGATCGGGTTGGCGGTAGCCGGGGTGCTGCACGTGATGCTCCGCAAGGACTTCGTGGCCCGTCACCTCGGTTCCGACTCTGCCTGGTCGGTGGTCAAGGCGGCCCTGCTGGGTGTGCCGCTCCCGCTGTGTTCCTGCGGGGTGGTGCCCACCGCGCTGTCGTTGCGCAAGGGTCGGGCCTCCGAGGGTGCCGTGATGTCGTTCCTGGTGTCGACCCCGCAGACCGGTGTCGACTCGATAGTGGCCACGTACGGGATGATGGGGCCTGTGTTTGCCGTGTTCCGGCCGATGGCGGCGCTGCTGATGGGTATCGGCTCGGGGCTGGCGGTGCGATTCGGACGGAAGACGGGCGCCGCGGCGACAGCCGAGGCTCCGGCGGCCGGATTCGAGTGCGTGATCTGCAGCGGGGTGGAGGAGCATTCGCACGGGGTTCTCGAGAAGGTCCGCGCCACACTGCGGTACGCCTTCGGGACGTTCCTCGACGACATCGCACTCCAGTTGGTGGTGGGCATCGTGGTGTCCGGACTGATATCGTTCTTCGTGCCCGACGGTTTCTTCGAGCGCTCCATCAACAACGACCTTCTCGGCATGGGCATGATGGTGGTGGTGGGCATACCGCTGTATGTCTGCGCGACCGCCTCGATCCCCATTGCGCTTGCGCTCATGCTGAAGGGGCTGTCGCCCGGAGCAGCGTTCGTGTTCCTTGCCGTGGGGCCAGTCACCAACGCGGCTTCGATGGTGCTGATCACACGGGCGATGGGGAAGCGGTTCATGGCGGTGTACCTGCTGTCGACCACGCTGGGTGCGATCCTCGCCGGGTTCGTGCTGAATGCCGTGTTCGGGACGATCGGCGGGTACGCTGGGGTCGCGGGGGCGATGCACCAGCACCATGCGGCGGGAGCGGCGTTGTGGAAGTCGGTGCTGGTGTACGCGTTCGCGGTAGTGCTTGTCCTGTCGATCTCGCGAAGGGTGCTGCCCGGGCTGTGGGCCCGGGTGCGGATGCGGCGACGCGCTGGGCGTGCCGCGGATGGTGCGACGGTGCTGGGCATTCAGGGCATGACCTGCTCGCACTGCGCTGCGCACGTGCGCGAGGCAATCGCGGGGGTGGACGGGGTGAATGCGGTGAGTGTGGATCTGTCTTCCGCCTCAGCTTCGTACACGGGAACGGCGGGGGAGTCGGCGGTACGCGAGGCGGTGGTGAGAGCGGGGTACAAAGCGTTGTAGATCGCACGCGGGCGCCGAAGATGCCCGCGTGCGTCAGTCGCTGCCAAACATGCTATACCAGCGGCACTCCCTGCGGGACCTGTTCGACGACAGTGCCCGCAATCTTATCGTGCCACCCCTGCCGCTGATCATCCCAGGCGCACCAGAAGAAGCCGAGACCGGCGGGGATGATCGACAGGAGGAGCCCGAGGGCCCGGACAGTAGCCA
>CAZJJT010000676.1:0-2781 GCA_964546395.1 uncultured Fibrobacterota bacterium | reverse complement strand
CCGGCAGCGGCGTGTCGGCCAGGGCATTGGTGATCATCAGCGGTATCAGCTTCTCCGGGAACTGGTAGGGCCCGTAGTTGTTGGAGCAGCGCGTCGTGAGCACCGGCAGACCGTAGGTTTCGTAGTAGGCGCGCACCAGCAGATCGGACCCGGCCTTGGATGCCGAGTACGGGCTGTTGGGCGAGAGCGGGGTCTGCTCAGTAAAGAGCCCGGTCTCGCCAAGCGCCCCGTACACTTCGTCGGTCGACACGTGCAGAAACCGCTTGCCCTCGGTCGTGCTGCCCCACGCCCCGCGCGCCGCCTCCAGAAGGACCTGCGTTCCGAGCACGTTGGTTTCGACGAATACGGACGGTCCCTGGATACTGCGATCGACATGGGTCTCGGCCGCGAAGTGTACCACCGCCTCGATCGCATGCGCGCCGAACAACTCGTCCACCAGGCCGCGGTCGCAGATAGAGCCGTGGACGAAACGGTACGACGGGTGCTCCGCCACGTCTTTCAGGCTCTCGGCGTTACCCGCATACGTCAGTGCATCGAGATTGACCACGGTGCGGGCGGGCATGCTCTGGAGCGAATGGCGGACGAAGTTGGAGCCGATGAACCCGCAGCCGCCGGTAACCAGGATGACGCTCATTGCAGTTTCCTGTCAAGAAGTGTGGTGCGGCAGAGAGCGAAGAAGCGGTCCCACGAATGCTCCCACGCCGGCATGAGGTTGAGCCCCAGCGCCTTCAGACGGGCGTTCTCGAGCACACTGTTTGCCGGACGCGGCGCCGGGCGGGGGGACTCCCGTGTGCTGCACGGCAGCACCTCCACTCCGAGGCGCGCGCTTCTCACGATGCGTGCCGCGAAGTCGAACCACGTGCAGGCTCCCTCTGCGGTACAGTGGAACACGCCGACCTGCTGCTGGCACGCGAGTGCCAGTGCCTGCCGGGACACATCAACGGTCCACGTGGGTGTGCCACGCTGGTCGTTCACCACACGTAGGGGTGTCCCCTCAATGGAACTACGCTGGGCCGCCCCGAGTATTGCCTTCACGAAGTTGGCGCCGTGGGCCCCGTAGAGCCACGCGATGCGCAGTATCTGGTGGCGCTCACACGCGGCGGCCACAGCCAATTCCCCCGCATGCTTGGTGCGGCCATAGGCGGTGGCGGGCGCCGGCAAATCGCTCTCGGTGTAGGGCGCCGGACTGTCACCGGCAAACACATAGTCGGTGCTGAAATGCACCATGAGAGCCCCGAGCTGCTGCGCGGCAGCAGCAGCGTTGTGCGCGCCGGTGCAGTTGACGGCGTAGGCCCGCGCCTCGTCGGTTTCACACGTGTCAACCGCCGTGTATGCCGCCGGGTTCATCACCACCTGCGGACGCGCCCTGCCCACCGCGTCTGCCACGGCAGCGGCGTCGGTGATATCAAGCTCGGGCAGGTCCGCCCCTATTACGTCGTGGCCCGCCCGCCGTGCTTCCTCGCAGAGATCGGTACCAAGCTGTCCCCGTGCGCCCAGAACCAGTATGCGCATAACGTCGTCTCCAACAGTGCCTTCATGCGTGGCGCGTTCAGGAGCCGAACAGCACCTGCCGCATCATTTCGCTGTCGGGCCTGAACAGCGACTGGCGGCCGACCTGCTGCACGGTGCCGGGAAGCGAGTGCAGGCGGAATGTCCACCCGCTTGCCGAACTGAACCTTCGATACCCGGTGACCACCTCGGGCACCGTGAAATTCGTACTCATCAACGATATGCCCCGCTCCGCCAATGCCGCTGTCAGCGCGAGGTTGCCCGAACGGAGTTCCTCGTACAACCCGCGCAGCACTTGCCACTGCCGCCTGCGACTGCCCTCCGTACCGGAGACGCGCGGCTTGAGAAACGCGAGTATCTGCTCGCCCTGAATCCGCTGCCGCCCCGGTGTCAACCCCATCACCTTGGCCGCTTCCTGGTCGATGTCCACCGTGATTCCGCCCACGAGTACCGCGATCTGTCTCAGCGCCGAGGGCTCGAGCGCGCAGTACCGTTCCACGCGCGTGCTGACAATCTGCTCCACCAGGGCCTGTACAGCAAACGGGCCGCCCAGAAGATAGGCTTCATTGAGCGTGCTGAACCCCTGCGCGTACTGGCCCACCGAGGTGTTGGGCGGCAGTGACACCACGTTGACCGTCTGGTTGTCGAAGCGCACCGAAACGAAGTAGTAGGCCGAGGGAAGTGTGGCGAACACGAAGTTGATCATGCTGTTGCGCCCGCTCTCTTCGGAAGCGCGCCGTTGCTGCAGCTGCACGAACCGCCGCGGCGCGTTCGCGTCCGACGGACTCCGGGTCACCTGGAACGGCCGATTGCCGTACACCGCTACCGTCTGTCCCGCCGCGAGGTTCACGGTCTCTTGGCCTTCGGGTCTGCTGATCCGCACCAGGCCGTCCATCACGTGCACGCGGCTCAGACCTTCGAGGACCTCGAGCATGTAATCGGCGCCGGTCCCGCCCGGGGTGACCACCACGTCCGCCGCAAGGGTGCGCACCCGCTCCGACTTCGAGGAATACACCACCCGGTACCAGCACGTACCCGATTTCTGGAACACCTCGGATATGGTGCGCTCGCCGTCCACCACGCCGATCCTGTCAAACACCACCTCCGAACCTGCGTCCAGATCCACTCGGCTGTAGGGGCCGAGAGACAGCTCCGCTTGCGACAGGCTGTCGGTCACAACGGCATCGCCGGGTTGCAGCACCAGGCCGGGCTGCTGCGGTCGCACCGTGCCGTTGGGCGAACGAATCTGCACTGCGCCGAGGAACAGCTCCA
>CAZJJT010000675.1:0-2788 GCA_964546395.1 uncultured Fibrobacterota bacterium | reverse complement strand
CGGTGGTACGGCTGAAGGAGAACTCGCGGGTGACCATCGAGGCGCTCCACGATGCGAAATCCGACAAGGGTAAAACCAAGGTCGGGTTCTCGCTCGGAACACTGTGGACCAAGGTCCGCCAAACCCGCGACCGCATCTGCCGCTTCGAGCTGGAGCTGCCGACCGCGATAGCCGGTGTGCACGGAACCGTGTACCAGACGACTGTGGCCGATGATCAGTCGGCTGAAGTCAAGGTGTACAACGGCGAAGTGGCGGTGAGCGGCAAGCAGGTCAACGCGCCGTCGGCGGACGGTGAAGTGGCCGGCCCCTCGGAGGTACCGGGGCCCGAGGAAGTGACCATGGAGGAGTGGATCGAGATTGTCCGCTCCATGCAGCGTATCACGATAGACAAGAGCGGCCAGGCTTCCAAGCCAAGCGATTTCAGGCGGCAAGCCGATGACGAGTGGGAGACATTCAACGAGGAACGTGACGGGCAGATCCACGTGCTGATCGGCCTCGCGCTTCCCTTGCCAAAGTAGCCTATGAACAAGACAAAGCTTGTCGTACTGCTCGTCGGCACGGTGGTGTTGGCGGCCCTGATGTTCATGGGGCCGCTGCGTTTTCTGGACAACCTGTTCTACGATTTGAACTTCGCCTTTGCCCCTGCGCCCGCCGCCGACTCGGTGGTGGTAGTGGGCATCGACATCAAGAGTATCGGCACGGTGGGGAGCTGGCCCTGGCCGCGTGCCACCACGGCACGTCTGATACGGCAGATAAACGCCTGCAGGCCCGCGGCGGTCGCACTCGACATGCTGTTCCCGCGCAGCGATGACACGGCGGGCAACGACAGCCTCGCCGCGGCGTTTGAGGCGACTGAGCGGCTGGTGTTGCCGTTCCGCGCCGGTTCGGTGAGCGCCGAGCCGCAGGAGGGTGAGGAGTTCGTGCCGCCCGAGGTGTTCTCGAAGCGGTTCCTGATGGTGAAGGAGCAGGAGCGGCTGTCATCGACCCTGTTCTATCATGTCAAGCAGTTCGCCACACTCGATTCGCAGTTCTCGCGCCACGCCGACTACGGCGGGTATGTCAACGTGTCCACCAGCAACACCAGCCAGAAACTGCGTGAAGCCGTGCACGTCATGCAGGCGGGCAGCGAGTACTACCCCTCATTCGGCGTGGCGGCGGTAGCCGCCTACTACGGCCTCGGCCCCGACAGACTCGTGCTGAACGGCGCGGGACCTTCGGTGGTTCTGGGCGAGCGTGAAGTCCCCCTGTCATCGTACGCCGCCAGTGCGTATGTGAATTTCCGCAGTGACCGCGCGCCGGTCTCGATGGTATCGGCGGCGGACGTGCTCGACAAGAAGTTCGACCCGCGCAGACTCAACAAGCGACTGGTGTTCGTGGGAATTACGGACGCCGGGGCAGGAGCCGACTTTTTCACCACGCCCGTACGCTCCCAGTTCCCGGGGGTGGAAGTGTGGGCGACCGCAGCACTGGACATTCTCGAGCAGGCCTGGGTCCGCTGGGGCGGCGGCCCTGTCGAGGTTGCCAACTGGCTTCTGGCGCTGCTGCTGTTCCCCGGCCTCGCGCTCATCCTCCCTGCGTCGCGCAAGTCACTCGCCGTCGTACTCGGCGTGGTTCTCGTCGCGGTGAGCGTCGCTGCCAGCATCGTGCTCTTCGGCAACATCCACTACTTCTGGAGTCCGGCCAACCACCTCTACGCCTGGGTGTTCTCGCTGCTGTGGCTGGCTGCGCTGAAAGCCAACCCGATCCTGGCCGAGGGGAGTCCGCTGGTGCTGGAGCCGCCGGCCAGCGACGAGCGTGACATGCGGCCGCCCGCCACACCGCAGGACTATGTCAAGGCCATCCCGCGCAACGAAACCGCCATGTACGTCATCAAACGGCTCGCGCCGCAGGCGTTCGAGGGCCAGCAGGTGCAGGTAACCGCCCAGGTGTTCGAGCAGTTCCGCTCACTCGCCGGCGGCTATATCTGCGGAACACTCGGGAGCGGGGGGATGGCGGACGTGTACCTGATCTGGAATCCGCGCCTCGAGGTCTACCGCGCGGTTAAAGTGATCAAACCGGGCCAGAATGAACAGTTGCTCCAGCGGTTCGAAACCGAGATCCGCATCTTCGCCAAGCTGAACCATCCCAACGTCGTAACCTGCTACGGCGTGGATGACTGGCACGGGTTGCCGGCGGTGGAGATGGAGTACATCAACGGCACGGCGTTCGAAAGTATCCTCAAAAAACGTGGCCCTATTACCGTTCCGCAGGCACTCGCGGCCACCATCCTGGTCTGTCGCGCGCTCCACTACGCGCACAACCAGGTGTTCACGATCTACAGCAAAACCTACCACGGCGTCATCCATCGTGACATCAAGCCGGCCAACATCCTCCTGGGCCGCAGCGGCCGGATCAAGCTCGCCGATTTCGGTATCGCACGACCGGGCGAAGTGAGCATACACACCGGTGACGCCGGGCATGTGGTGGGTACACTTCCCTACCTTGCGCCTGAGCAGTTGGACGAGGGCGCCGACCTGACACCCAAGACCGACCTGTACGCGCTGGGAGCAACGCTGTACGAGCTGGTTGCCGGTGCCCGGGCGTTCCCGCAGCGTGATGTCACGGGGCTCATCAAAGCCAAGACATTCGGCAGTATCGAGCCGCTCAAGAAGTCGGAGCAGATCCCCGAGCTGCTGGTGCTGGCGGTCAACAAGGCAATGGCGCTCGACCCGAAGGACCGGCATGAGGACCTCGAAGCGTTCGGCAAGGATCTCGAGAAGTGTCTGCGGTCGCTGAAGGTGACTGACGG
>CAZJJT010000674.1:0-2803 GCA_964546395.1 uncultured Fibrobacterota bacterium | reverse complement strand
AACAGCTCCTTCTTGCAGTAGTAGCAGCGCTCGGGTGGGTTGTTGGCAAAGCCGGGGGTTGCGGTTTCCTCCGAGACGATAACCTTCTGGCGCATCCCCAGCAGTGCGGCGAGCTGCCTGGATTCCTCGAGTTCGGCGAACGGGTAGGTGGAGGAGGATGCGGTGACGAGCAGTGTGTGTTCCGGGCCCAGCGTGTCTCGGCAGACGCGCGCGAGGAAGGTGCTGTCGACGCCGCCGGAGAACGCGATGGCGGCCGAGTGGTATGCCTTGAGCGCGTCTGTGAGTTGTTCGAGTTTCGCCAGTGCCTCAGTCATCGGGTCTCTTCCGGTTGCGGACTCACCACGTGACAGAGAACGGCCAGCCACGGAGGCACGGAGACAGTACGGTGTGTCACCGGCGCCGCGTGACCGAACGCTGTGCTCTGCCGAGCGTGCGCTTCTTCGGCGCCGTCGACTGTGCTTTCCCGCCGAGTACGATTCGCCTGACCTCGGGATTGGCCGCAAGGTAGGCGAGGTTGCGGTCGATGAGCGCCTGGCGCTGCTGCACGCAGGCGTACGATTTCAGCTTGTCTTCGGGGGTGTTCAGCACGTAGTCGAGCAGGGCGTCGACCGTCGTTTCGGCCACGTGGCAGCGGGTGTCGGACGAAGCGTAGTAGAGAAACACCTGGCCGCTGTCACGGGCCACGAGTCCGTTGATGAACGCCACGTTGGAGACATCCCCGATGCGCTCTTCACCGCGCGGCGCGATGAAAAACCCGCCGGGGCGGGCGATGACGCGGCTGGGGTCGTTGAGATCGCAGAGGAACGCGTAGACCACGTAGCGCAGGCCCGCGGCACAGGCGCGTACCCCGTGTGCGAGGTGGAGCCAGCCCCTGCTCGTCTTGATTGGCGGGGCCCCCGCCCCATTCTTGACTTCCTTGAGCGTGTGGTACACCTTTGGCTCGATGATTGACTCTTCGTGGATTGCCGCACCGTTCATCGTGTCGCACAGCGCCCATCCGATACCGCCGCGTGAGCCGGCCTGGAGGAAATCATCCTGCGGCCGCGTGTACAGCGCGTACTTGCCGCTGACGAACTCGGGGTGCAGCACGACGTTGCGCTGCTGGGGGGAATCGGAGACGAGGTCGGGAAGGCGCTCCCAGGTCCGGAGATCCCTCGTGCGCACGATGCCGCAGGCCGCTACTGCCGCGGTCTCATCACCGGGTGCGGCGTTCGGGTCTTTGCGCTCGGCGCAGAACAGCCCGTACACCCACCCGTCCTCGTGCTGCGTGAGGCGCATGTCGTAGACGTTGGTCTCGGGGTCGGCCGTGACCGGGATGACCATCGGGGTGTCGCGGAAGCGGAAGTTGTCGACGCCGTTTGCGCTCTCGGCGATGGCGAAGAACGATTTGCGGTCGTTGCCTTCCACACGGACCACAAGACACACCTTGCCGTCCCACTCGATGGCGCCGGGATTGAACGCGACGTTGACGCCGAGGCGCTCGAGGAGGCGGGGATTGGTGTCGGGGTTGAGATCGTAGCGCCAGAGAATCGGAGTATGTTCGCCGGTAATGACCGGATAGCGGTAGCGCTTGAACCACCCGTTGTCCCAGGCGTCATCGACGGGGTTCTTGCGTCTCAGCAGCGCTTCGTGTCGGCCGACAAGCTTGGCGAGTCTGTTTCTGTAGGCAGCGGTGGGCATGGGGTTCTCCTTGCGGGCATGCGGAGTGGTATGCGTGAGGACAGAGTAAAATAGATGCGAAGCTTCGCCGTGCGTGGAAGGCAGAAGGGGGAAGCGAGGGCAGATGGGTTCCGGCTGGTGGTGTCGGGCCAGCGACAGCAGCGGCAATCGCGGCGCAGCCGCGATTGCAGCGTATGGCGCGGTGCCGCGTGCCCGCGGGGCGCGCGGCAGGCCCCCCAATGAGTGCTGCTGAATCGCTTTGTGGACACAGGTATTTTCCGTCACTTGCCCCCGTCGTACCGAGGAGTACTCGCCATGGCATCCAGACCCAATGTCGTATTCGTGTTCTCGGACCAGCAGCGCTGGGACACCGCAGGCTGTTACGGACAACAGCTGTCGGTGACACCGAACCTTGATCAGATGGCCCGCGAGGGGGTGCGATTTGAGCACGCGTTCACGTGTCAGCCGGTGTGTGGCCCTGCGCGAGCATGCCTTCAGACCGGCAAGTATGCCACAGAGGTCGGCTGTTTCACGAACCACCGGATGCTTCCGCTGGGCGAGCAGACGCTGGCGCGCCTGATGAGGGCGCAGGGGTACGAGGCGGGGTATATCGGCAAATGGCACCTGGCGTCGTGCGGCGAGCGTAACGGCGCCGATGATTTCCGGGTGAAACCGGTGCCGGAGGAGCGTCGCGGGGGGTATGACGATTTCTGGCTGGCCTCGGATGTGCTGGAGTTCACGTCGCACGGCTACGACGGGTACATGTTCGACGGGTTCGGGAACCGGCGCGAGTTTCCGCAGGGGCGATACCGGGCGGACGCGATTACCGACTGGGTGATCGAGTACCTTCAGACACGCACGGGCGAGCGTCCGTTCTTCCTGTTCCTCTCGTATATCGAGCCGCACCACCAGAACGATCACCACCACTATGAGGGGCCGCACGGCTCGAAGGAGCGGTTCCGCGACTTCGTGGTGCCCGGCGACCTGGTGGGGACGGGGGGTGATTGGCGGCAGGAGTATCCCGACTACCTGGGGTGTATCAACAGTCTCGACACGAACCTGGGACGGATACGGGCGGAGCTGGAGCGGCTGGGGATTGCGGACAACACGCTGGTGATCTACACGAGTGACCATGGCTCGCATT
>CAZJJT010000673.1:0-2812 GCA_964546395.1 uncultured Fibrobacterota bacterium | reverse complement strand
TGTTCACCGCGTGCTTCCGCAGCAGGATCCCGTTGATTATCAAGGGACCGACCGGGTGCGGCAAGACGCGGTTCATCGAACACATGGCATACACGCTCAAGCTGCCCCTGATCACGGTGTCCTGTCACGAGGACCTGACCGCTTCCGATCTGGTGGGCCGGTTCCTCTTCAAGGACAACCAGACCGTGTGGCACGACGGGCCGCTGACACTCGCGGTCCGCCACGGCGGGATCTGCTATCTCGACGAGATCGTGGAGGCGCGCAAGGACACGACGGTCATCATCCATTCGCTGACTGACGACCGGCGGATGCTCTACCTCGACAAGACCGGGGAGGTGATCGCCGCGCACCCTTCATTCATGATGGTGATGAGCTACAATCCCGGCTACCAGAGCATCGTCAAGGACCTCAAGCAGTCGACGAAGCAGCGCTTCGCGAGCATGATGTTCGGCAATCCTCCGCTGGACATCGAGACACAGATCGTGCAGACAGAAGCAGGCCTCGACGAGGCCGACAGCCGGGCGCTGGCCGACATGGCGATACGCCTTCGTGAACTGCGGGGATTCGGTCTCGACGAGGGAGTCAGTTCGCGGCTGCTCGTGTATGTGGGCAGGCTGATGAAAGCCGGGCTGGGGCCGGTCGAGGCGTGTCGGTGCGCGATTGCACAGACCCTCACGGATGATGTCGATGTCATGGAGTCGGTAGAGTCCATCGTGAAGCTCTACTTCGGCGACATCCGCAAGGACCAATGACTGCCGCCCGGCCCGACCGGCACGCCGCGCACTCGGTCGAACGCGACCTGCACGGATTCGAACTGCAGAGCGTGTGCTGGGGCTATCGTGACATCTTCGCCGGCGCTCTCGAAGGGCTCTTCGCACAGGGACTTCTCGGGCCGCACCAGCAGCAGGTCACATCGCAGTTGTTCGGCTTCCTCAAGTGCGCCGACCGTTCCTGCTTCGATCATGTCCTGAAAGAGTTCATTTGCGCGCTGAATCCGCGGACCAGCTGGATCATGCAGCTGCCCGGCATGTTTGCCGATGTGGTGGACATGGGACGGAAACTGGCCGAAGCCAAGCTTCACCACGGCATGGAGTACTTCCGCATATTCGGTGAGGGGGGGTTCGGCGCGACACCCGCGGAAGTGCGGCAGTTGATGGGGTACCTGGAACGCGTGAGAGCAATCGACGCCGACCTGGCGATTGCGTTCCTCAAGGGGTACGCCACACTCGTCCAGCGTCTCGACCCGACGGAGATCGAGCGATACCTCAGCGAAGCAATCACGATATTCCGTGCAAACCGACGCGCGGGCCTCGACTGCATGAGCGGCGCGTCGCCCAGTGCCGAGCGTATCATACTCTCGCTCACGCGGGAGTGCCGTCTCGAGGATGTCCGTGGTGGGATGGCGGCCTTACTCAAGGCGCTGGTGGGCTATGACGTCGAGGTCGCGGACATTGGCCAGCTCGACTCCGATGAGCTGCTGATGCGCGGCACCAGGGTGGTGTGCATGTACCGATGGCTGTTTCTCCCCTCGCGCATCCGTCATTTCAGAACCACGTGGGGCAACCACGACTGGTACACGCTGACAGCCGTCATGGCGGCGGGCATGCTCGCCGGGAACAGTTTCTGCCGGGTGCAGGGATACCGGGGTTACTCCACGTGCACAGACCTTGTTGGTGGCAGCCCCCTTGCGACCAACCTGTTCCAGATCATGGAGATCCTGCGTGTCGCGGAGCGTATCAGGTCCATGTGGCCCGGGGCCCGGGCACTCCTTGCGCACGGATTCGAAACCGAGTTCAGCGTGGATCCGCCTGCCACAGCGCCAGACCAGCTCCTGTTCGACAGCACCGTGGGACAGGCCACCGACGCGCCAGGGGTTCAGGACATGCTGGGTGTCACACGACACTCGCGCAACGCGTTCGACACCGCGGAGCGGCTGAAGGAAGGCTGGGTCCACGAGGTCCTCGCAGGGTACCCCGGGCTCGAGAGGCAACGCCTCCGCACGTTCGGATTCATCCCCGATATGCTGTACCCCGCACTGGTCAGCAGCCCCCCCGACACCCGCCTCATCGCCTCACTCCGTCACCACTCCCAGCCGCCCGACACGCAGCAGCCTGCGTCCAGCCAGGATGCGAATGGGCGCGAAGAAACGGCGGGCACCGCACCGACTCCGACGTGCTTCGCGTACGACGAGTGGAACCATACCGAGAACGATTACCACCGGCGCTACTGCCTGGTACACGAACGGGCGGCTGCACACTCTCCGGCCATTGCCGCCGAGGCCGACCCACACGATATCCGGCGAGTGCGCCGGTTGTTCGAGCTGCTGAAACCCGAGGTGGTAACACACGAACGACACCTGGACGACGGCGATCTCATCGACACCGACTCACTGGTCACCTACCTCGTGCTTCAGCACCATGAACCGTCCCCCCGGGTCGAGTTCTACGAGAAGCACCTGCTGAACAGGCGCGACCTCGCGGTGCTGGTTCTTCTCGACGCCAGCGGGTCGACCTCGGAGCGCCTGGGTAACCGGACGGTGATGGATATCGAGAAGCGGGCCGCGGTTATCCTCGGCTGCGGACTGCATGAGTTGGGGGACAGGTTCGCAGTATGCGGTTTCAGCAGCAACGGCCCCGAGCAGAACCAGTACGTCATCTATAAGCACTTCTCGCAACCGTGGGACCATGGCGCAGTCAGCCGCATACACTCGGCCCTGCCGCAGTGCTCAACACGGATCGGGCCCGCGTTGCGGCACTCGGGCAGCCTGATGGCGGAACTGGAAGCGAGACAACGACTTATACTGCTGATCACG
>CAZJJT010000672.1:0-2818 GCA_964546395.1 uncultured Fibrobacterota bacterium | reverse complement strand
GGTTGCGGCAGTCAACAAGGGCTACCAGGACCGCGCAACGAAGGTAACCGCATGGCTGGACCAGTACCTCGGCAACGTTCTGGAAGGGCGCACGGGCGGGAGAGCCGGGTTCTACTTCTACCTGACATTCCGCGCGTGTGAGACCCACGAGGATTCTGCGTTCTTCAGGTACGCCTCACGCACCACCGGCGACAGCGCTGTCGACTCTCCTGACGGCGTCCGCGGCCCACGCGTCTCGTATATCCCGGGCCAGCACTGCGTGCACCCGCGTGGAAGCCTGGTGCAGGTCGGCCGCCGCCAGCTGCGCATCTCGTATGCCTACGAGTCGCTGGACAACATTGAACGCGGGGTCAGGCTGATGGCAGAAGCCGCGGCGTACGCGGCGCGCTGATCAGCGCGCCGCACGCACCGTCACTTCGCGTGAACTCCCTCCGTCAGGCAGGCGCACGATGAACATCTGCGCCCCCACGCCCGCCGGCCCGATAGCCGGAGCCCGCCCCAGTTTCGTGGCGCCGGGCACACGCACACGCAACGACCGCCCGGCCAGGTCCACTATGCTGAGCACGCCCGGTGCATGGAGTACCTGCGGCGCCGTGCCAGTGGCCGGGACAACCCCAAGCCCGCAGTCAATCGCCGGCTCGGTCCACCAGCGCGGGTTGGCAGCGATCCACTCCTGGGCAGCCATGTAGCCCGGGGCCTGTGTCGTGTCCTGGCTCTGGTGGTGCAGGATTCCCCACACGGGATCACAGAATGTGTACTGCACTATCAGCTTGCCGCCGCCGTTGCGCCAGGCAGTCCAGTACGTCTTCCAGACATCCTTCATGCGCGGGTCCCAGCGCACCTGCTCCTGCAGGGTCGATGACAACCCGAACACGTCAAGCCCTGACTCGTACGCAACCAGGTCGAACCCGTACTGATCGGCGATGACCTTGTCGCCCGCGATGACACTGCCGACCTGCGAGGCCGCAGTCTGCGCCGACGAGAGCACCGCATCCACGGTCGAACCCGCCCCCCCGAAGTAGGGGGCAACGGCCACTGCATCACAGTGCTGTGTGCCGTTGTACGACCCCAGAAGACCGTTGAGCACCCCGGTGTTGCCGACCTGGGTGCCGTACACGCGTACCAGCCTGTTCATCTGGCCCGCGAACACGTCCTCGGCAATCACCATCATCTCCGAGAGCCGCTTTGACCAGTACGCCAGTGTTGCGCTCCACCCGGTCCCCAGACCCAGCTGCTCGCCCATGACACGACAGTAGTCATGCGAATCAAACATCCCGTTCCACACCTCGTTGGACCACTCCAGGTAGATGCGGCGGCAGGGGTCAAGCGAGTCGCGCAGCATCTCCAGCGTCTTGCGTATGCAGGCATCGGTGGCCTGGTGCGGCATGTTGAACCAGATGTCGCACTGCAGACGGTTGCACAACTGGATGAGATGCGTGGGCGACACCCCTCGATCACTGCCCTCGGTCTGGTAGCCCACCGGCGCGTAGTCATCGAAATCCACAATCACCGAGCGGTTGGTGTTGAGCCAGTCCATGAACCGCAGCACTTTCATGCTGTGAAGACGAGAGAGAAACAGCGGGTGAAAGATCTGCGTCTGGTAGGTCTGCTCGAACCCGGGGGCTATGAACCGGATGTTGCGGACGTGGTCGGCGGGATTGGTGCGTGTGATGCGGATGCGCAGGCCGGTGGTGGAGTCCTGAACGTTCACCACGATACGACCCGGGCTGCTCGACACCGTTGACACGCTGCCGAAGTCCACCACGATGTCCCCGTCACCGTCATACAGCAGCACGAATTCTCCGGCGGGATGCGTGCCCAGCTGCTCCCAGAACACCAGCGTTGCGGCCGACTGGCCCGAGAGCAGCGAGGTGGGATAGCCGAGGGAATCAAGGCTCAACTGCCGTCCGTCATCCCACTGACTGCTCGACGACCAGAACGTGCGGCTCTGCTTGAAGAAGTCGACGAAGGGCCAGGTGGCCTGGTTGTCCCAGAAGAACCAGAAGTTGGCGCCCATGGGCGAAAGCGTGTCATTGGCAACAGCCGGCGAGGTCAGCGCGGGCACCGCAGTGACAAGACAACATGCGAAGCGGAGTGCGATCGCGATGCGTTTCATGGTGTACCCCCTTCTCTGGTTGACAACTGCCTGTGCCGACACGTGCGCTACCGCAGTACCAGCGGCATGCGGGCTGTCCGCGTGCCGCACACCACACGAACCGAATAGCACCCCGGCGCGATGCCGATCAGCGCAACACTGGTCTCACCTGGCCGCACCGGCCTGCTGAACAGCCGCCTCCCACTGGACGAGAACAACTCGATCCCGTACGGCTGTCCGCCTATGCCCTCCACGAACACGGTACCGCGCTCAGCCCGTATGCTCAGGTTACGCGGCACTGCCGCTGCCGCGTCTGCCGCAGGACGCGCCTGCGAGGTCCCGAGCCACCAGGGCTCTGCCTGCGTCTTCACCACGGCAGCACTCGTGTCGAGCCCGTGGTGCTGCATGGCGTACTCCAGCAGCGCACGGTGCGGCCCGGCCGACACCTGGCTGAGCGGCTGCCCCGTGTACTTCAGCGCGCCCCACTCTGCGTTGACCGTGGTGTACTGGTTGTACAGGTCGAGGTAGTCGTCGAACGTGTTCAGTGCCGACACGTACGTGTTGTAGTTGGCGTAGCGGTCACCTCCCTCGTAGGTGATACACTGCAGTCCCTGCTGGGTTGCGCGTGTGCGGTGGGCCTGGAGGTTCGACGTATTGGGGGAGCCGGAGAAATACACAGCCGTGGCAAGTGCGTTCGCGCGTGTCCCCCAGGGATTGTACGTC
>CAZJJT010000671.1:0-2819 GCA_964546395.1 uncultured Fibrobacterota bacterium | reverse complement strand
CACTCGATACTCAGGTAGGAGACGGGCTGACCCTGTGTGTCGACGGGGGTGGGGGAGGCGGCGACACACTCAGGGCTTACCCACGAGGGGATAGAGTCGATCAGCGCGTGGAACTCAGGCGCATCCACCTGCGTGGCGGCTGCCCGGACCATCGGTGTCGCGCACAGCAGTATGGTGATGACCCCCAGGCAGTGGAAACAGCGGCAGTGCATGGCGTGCTACCTTCCGGAACAAGGCGTACTGGAGAACGAGTAAATATAGCAGGTTGCGGGCGGGCAGTATCTCTCACGGAGGCACAGAGGTATGGGGAGAGCATGGTGTTCTGGGTGCCTTCGGCGGTCCCGGTGCTCACCTCACCCGCGCTGCGCGCGGCCAAGCATGCTCCCGCGGTCGCATGGCTTCTCCTCCCGGAGTGGTGGGGGTTGCTGCGTCGACAGCGCAGCAACGTCTGTGTCGTCTGCGTGCGGCGGTGCGATCTTCTCTTGACAGCCTTCCCGCCGGTGACGATATTGAGGTCATGGCGCACCCTGAACACAGCACAACGGCCGCATGCTGCACCCCCGCCCTTGCCAGTGGAGTGCCGAAAAAGCACCGTACCTGACGCTGCTGGAGCTGTTGACAAACTGGTTGAGCTAAGGGGCGAAATTGTACATACCGGAAGGGCACCTGATGATTTGAGGAAGAATCATGTGCGTGAATGGCGGCAGTTTGTTGAGGATACTACTCGGGAGTTGGATGTCAGATGCCTGCAGTCACACAAGAAGCTGGTGAAGTAGCAACGAAGCACTGCATCCGACGATTTCTTTCCCGCCTGCCGGCGCACGCGGCTTCGCCAAGACATGCGTCGCCAGCCGTGCCAAACATCGCGGGTGAATTGTCCGTTGGGAACGACGGATACGGAGTCGGGAAACCAGGCACCAAGAACCTACAACACGGCCAAGCCGCCAGCCTTCGCCAGCCAGGGCTCACGCGCGGGGTAGTTATCCGGCGCAAACAGGTTCTCAAGGTTCCAGAACGCAACGAAATGGTTTGGCACGGCGCCTCCATGGTGTTGTATGTGTGGGGTGCTCCCGACTCCGGGGGCGGGACACTCCCGGAGCAGGGAACGGTGCGGCGTTGATACTGACTACGACGCCTGGTACATCCCGAGTTTCTCCAGCCACTGCTGCTGGTCGGCAATCGAGATACGCGCGATTTCGTAGAACTTGCTCATCCAGTCGTCAAGCTCCTCGAACTTCGCATCACGGGCCTTCGTCGCCGTCTGCGCTTCACCCATCTGCTGCTTGTGGTCGGCATCGGCCTCGGCCAGTGCCTGCACCAGCTTCGCTTCCTCGCGCAGCTTCTTTTCGGTGTAGCCGTAGTGCGCCATCGCCTCCAGATACCGCGGTGTGGCGAGCAGATTGGTGTAGAACGTTGTGGCATCGGCGAGCCAGCGCGAGATATTCTTGCCGCGCGGGCCGCGAAGCACCAGTGATGTCTCGGCGTCGGTGTTCCCACCCAGCGCCAGCCGCGCAACGCGCAGCGCGGTCACATACACCGTGCCGGCAGTATCCCACGTGCTGCGGACATTGGCGGAAGCCTCGAGCTGCTCACCGAACTCCTTCGCCCGCCCGGTCATGTGCGCCATTGCCTCGTCGCACAACCGCTTACCCTCGCCCAGGCGCGCCGCGTCGTAGTTGAACTCCGATATCTTGGTGAGAATTTCCGGGGTTGCCGCTGCGTTGGTCAGCGCGATATTATATCGCTGCAGGCGCGCATCCGGGGCCTCGTACGACTTCGTCCGCCGCAGGGTGGCTTCTCCCTCTGCGGCGGCTTGTCCCTCTACTGCTGCTGTATACTCCGGCATCAAATCCTCCTTGTGGATATGGTGGATGCCGTTTGTGAAAGTCGCTCCGCGCGCAGCTGTCCCGCCGGCAGCGCCAGACGACGTTGGGGATCGATGGTGAAGGGGCAGTTCCGGGCGGAGAAGACGTTCCGATGGCGCCAGAAGTCGTTCCGAGGGCTCCAGAACTCATCGCGGGTCGGGTGAGAGATGGTACCGGGTGGGCTGAGAGGTGCCTGCGCAGCTTCCAGAAGCCGTGCGGGGCCGGGGGGGACATGGCCTGGGGTCAGTCGAGATGTCGTTGCGGATGGGGGGAGAAGTGGTTCCGAGGAGATCCGGAATGGCTTCTGCCCCGACCCGGAGCCTGTTCTCACCCGGCGAACAACCACCTCTACCCCCATCCTGCACCGTTTCTGCATGGTGCGCAACCTGTTCTGCACCGACTCCGGGCCCTCTGTGACCCAACCCGGTACCACTTCGTGTGAGCGCGCGATTGCGTATCCCCCCGCCCCGAACCATGTGCGGGGTCCGAAAGATAGGTAATGGGTTGAGCGATAGCAAGTTATAAGTGTGCCAGGCCGTGCGCTTCATGTCTCTCGGGAGATTGCGCATCCCCCGCGTCCCGCTGACCTGCGCCCAGCGGCCCCCTCGCACTCCCGGCCGCTCCGACGCGCCGCCCGACTCTGAGTGCCGTTTGACTGCGATGGTACATCGCGGAAACGGGGTCAGAGCGGATGTTCCGTCCCCGTTCCCATCTTCTGCTGTTTCCCAATCCCATTCGGCGTATACGGGAACTGAGCGGCCCGGGGGAATCCTTTTGCGCAGCGCGGATCTTATCCCGGCGGAAGACTTGACGCTCCTGCGCGCCGCGGCGAGTGTGGTGATGGTGGCGGCCCGCGGCGCATTGCCCCAGCAATTGGGCGTGCCGCTGAAGGCCCCCGATTTGCCGGAACCCATGGCCAGGAAACGTGATCCCCGGGATCCTTCCGCTGCGCTC
>CAZJJT010000670.1:0-2824 GCA_964546395.1 uncultured Fibrobacterota bacterium | reverse complement strand
CCTGGTCGTCGGTTGTGGCTACTACCAAAGGGAGGGATGCATTGTGCCACCCACATCGGGCCGTGCGCGAGAGCTGTGCCACGTGGAGCCGCTCCAGGTTGAAACGGCGCAGTGTCTCTTCCACATCCATGCGGAGAATGTCGGCGTTGTCACAGCGGATCTTGCAGATGCAAATGGTACCGAACGTGTAGCGCGTGGGCGCAAGCCCGCGCAGTCCACCTTCTCCCGCCATCTGTCACGCCCCTTTCCGACTGCCGACCCGGCCGCTCGTATCCCGTTCCACCACGACCCCCTCCACTTCGATTTCATCACTGCGCACGTGGGCCCGGCGCCAGATGGTGCCGCCGACCATATAGTCGGCCAGCACACGCGCCAGGGCATCAAGATTGAAGTCGTAGCTCGTAAGCCCGGCTTCGCTCGCGTCGGCAGTGTTGTCAAACCCGACCAGGCTGAGCTGCGCAGGGCTCCGTACTCCCCTTCTCTTCAGGAACTCCAACGCCCTGAGCCCGACCACATCGTTGTGCGCCACCCAGGCCGTGACATCATCGAGCATCAAGGCCTCCTCAAACATCGGCAGCAGCGAGCGGTAGAGGAACTCCCTGCCGAAGGCGGTGTGGACCGCCACAGAGGAGCGCTCAACCGCCGAGCAGAACGGCACCAGGTGACGGCGGCTCTTCGTCGCCCGACTGACTTCCCTGAATGTGTCCAGCGCGATTTCGAACGCACCGGCCACGCCGCCTCGCTCGTCATCCTCTGGCAAGTGGTCTCTCGTGACCGCAGCCACGCGTCGCCCATCACCTTCGAATGTGGCCTTGAGCCCTGCAAGACGGTTTCTGGCCCACGGTGTTCTGAAGATCGGTGAGATGTATGCGACCCGGCGGTGTCCCAGGCCGCGGACGTATGAGCCCATGCGTTCGCCCGGAAGACTGCTGTTTGCCACGGAGAACACCTGCACCCGTCTGCTTGGGCGGAGCGCGGAGCGGTACGCCTCCGGGGCAACCTGGAACACCACGGCAACAGGCCCATCCGGTAGGCGCGGGAGCAGTTGCGCAAGTTCGGACGGCCCATGTCCACCCGCCCAGACTACCGAACCAAGGACCGACTGCGGTGCGCTTGCCCGACTGACACGAGTGCCGGCGGCAGACCTCCCCAGCCGTAACCCGCGTCGTGCACAGGCACTCTCGAGAGCCAGGAACAATCCCTGCGCTCGCGAACCGGCCAGTGCGAGGTCGCCGGTATCTCCGGTACGCGTGACGAACAGAACCCGCTTCCGCTCGGCCGTCTGTCGCGCGGCAGCCGCAACTCGGTATGTCCGGCGGTACGGGAACACCACCCCGTCCGCCACCAGTCTGTCAAGGGCTCGGCGTAGTGTACGATGTGATACACCGTACCGGTGCCTCATCTCCTTCGGCGTGGGCAGCGTGCCGTCGCCACCGTAGCCCCCGGCGACGATATCCTGTTCGATGCGTGCGAGGGTCTCCTCCCAGTACGGACGACGTTCCCGTGGAGGAACTGGTACCGGTACCATGGGTCCCGCGGCGAGCCGGATCCCCTTGCCGTGACTGACTGTGAGCACACCCTCATCGCGCAGCAGCCGCACCGCACGAAGCATCGTGACCTGTGATACCGAGGCGGCACGTGCCAATTGAGGCACCGTTGGGAGCCGCTCAAGCCCCTGGCCGCGGAGTCGTTCGGCCGCTCCGGCCACATACTCCCGGGCCCGCTGCCGTGCGGGCCGGCGCCTTGCTGTGCGGGCAGGTTCACCAGGTTCCATCGACTGAATATAGTACTCCACTTTATCTACAATGAATATGACGCGCATCTGCCTCAGTGGGGCCCCATGCCCCTACCTTGTGTAGTAGCAGGTAGAGTGTACCCGCCACTGGAGGAATCCATGAACGCCACAAGAGCCACGCTCTCCGTCCTGGCACTCGCCGCAATGGCGCCCGCGCAGGTCACCGTCACAGTCAACCCGGCCACTAGCTGGCAGACCATTGAGGGATTCGGTGCCCATGGTTCTGCGGTCGTCTGGTGGCAGAACGGAACCTACTACACCGAGAAGTTCGGCAACACCGTGATTGGTGACATGGGACTCACCATGATCCGCAACGAGTTCTACCCCGATTTCGAGCCGACCAACGAGAACAGCAACCCCACCACCACCACCATGAGTGCGTTCAGCTACACGGGTATCTTCGGCACGCGACAGAAGAACTACATCACTTCGATGCGCGACAAGGCGGCAACGCTTGGCGAGCCGCTGCGCTGGATCACGAGCTACTGGACCCCACCCAAATGGATGAAGGACAACAACAGCGAGAGCAACGGTGGTCACCTGCTGGCATCTGCGCGACCGGAACTGGCCGAGTATGCGCTGGCGACGGCGCGCGTCTACAAGGAGCAGTGCGACGTGGATCTCTATGCGATGAGTATCCAGAACGAACCAGCATTTGTGGAGCCATACAACTCGTGCGTGTACTCCCCGGAGCAGTACCGTGACGCGATCAAGGCGGTTGGTCCTGTCCTCCACGCTGCGTACCCCTCGGTGAAACTGTTCGGCGCGGAAGACATGCTCAGCAACTGGACCAAGAATGCGTTCGCCGGGTACTGTCAGCAGGACCCGGTCTCCCGCGAGCACCTGAACGTGTTTGCAGTCCACGGGTACAGCGATGGAGTCCACCCCACACCCGCCTCGGATGCGGTGAGCAAGTGGACCCTGACCGGCCAGAACTGCGCGAGCGCGGGCAAGCCGCTCTGGATGACCGAGACCTCGGGCTACACCGAGTCGTGGGACGACTGCTTCCATCTGGCAGAGATGATCTAC
>CAZJJT010000669.1:0-2828 GCA_964546395.1 uncultured Fibrobacterota bacterium | reverse complement strand
GACGGATGAGGGGACGGGCGGTGATGCTGCTCCTTGCACTTGGCACCGCCGGCGTGCTTCGCGCCGAGTATGCTGCCAACATCCGCCCCCAGGCGCGTGTCGAGAAAGCGCTGTACCGACTGCTGACACGGTTCCAGACCCCTGTTCCCTGGGGCATGCTGGTGCAGCCGCTCAACGCGCGCGTGCTGCGCGACATGCTGGTCCGCGTAGATTCGCTCGAGAAGGCTGGGCTGCTGTCATCGCACGAGCTCTACGACCTGGGACTGCTGCGAAGAACATCCACGGGCGAGCAGGCGCTACGTTCCTGGCGCGCGGACAGCTCCACCCTGGAGGGCCACCTGCACCTGCAGCTGATAGGTCAGGCCGATCCGGCATGGGATTTCGGCCGTGACACGGACTCGCTGTTCGCGAGTGGGATGTTCGGGGCGGGGTTCAGCGCGTCACTGAGGCGCGTGTCGCTGTACGGCGGTGTCGAAGTTGCCACGCACTACCGCAGTGAGCCGTTTCCGGCAAGCACCTTCGAGCCCTACGACGGGGTCCCGTACACACTGTACGGGCGCGCCGACTCAGGCAATTTCCGGGCGACCGACATGGTGCGCGGAGGATTGGTGTACGACTCGAAGCGGCTGACGGTCGAAGCTGCGCTGGACTACCTGAAGCTGGGCCCGTCGGTGTACAGCCCCCTGATGCTTTCGGGGAACGCCCCGCCGATCGGCTACGCACGCGTGGGACTCGACTTGAAACTCGTGCAGTACTCGCACCTGGCGGGGCTGCTGCGCAGCGAGAACGACAGGAGCAAGTACCTCTACGTGCAGCGCGTGGACATCCCGGTGCCCCGCTGGCACCTCCATGGGGCAATTACCCAGATGGTCATCACGGGCTGCACGACCGACCAGGTTGTAGACACAGCACGGCCGGTGTATCGGGACGCGATGGACCGGGAGTTCGAGCCGCTCTACCTGCTGCCCTTCGTGCCGTTCTCGTTTACCGAGCACTACCTGGGTGACCGTGACAACTCGGCCCTGCTGTTCGACCTGTCGTACAACTGGCCCCGGGGGTTCCGATGGTATGCGGAGATGCTGTTCGACGATATCACGGCGCCGTGGACCATTTTCAGCGACGACTGGGGTAACAAGTGGGCGCTGACTGCCGGCGGGCAGTGGTTCGGGGCCCTGCGGGGGCACGACATGTCGGTGAGCGCGGAGTACTCGCGCGTTGAGCCATGGGTCTACACGCATTTCTACGGCGCCAGTCACAATTTCACGCATTTCGGCGAGTGCCTGGGCGCGCCGCTCGGCCCGAACTCCGAGGCGGTCCGGGTGGCAGCGGACATCGCGCTGGGGCGGCGGCACACGGTAGGCGTGACATTTTCGAACGACCGCAAGGGAGTGTCGCGGGGGAGCACGATTACCGACGTGTTCCAGGATACGACTGACACCTACGAGCCGCAGTACCCGGACTCGTGGACCAAGGAGTTTCTGGGGCCGGGGATGACGCGTTCGACCCGCGTTGGCGCCTACTACGCCTACTCGCCGCTTGGCCGGTTCCGCATCGAGACCGGATTCGAGTTTGACCTCAACGAGCGCACGCAGTTTATCGGACGCTTCGCGGGCGGCTGGAGCTGGTAGTTCAGTACCTATCGCTCGGGTGCGTGAAGGCGACGGGGAGCAGCAACCCCCACCCCGGGAACAGAACGCGGAAGAGCTTGCGATACGGTTCTGCGAACGAAGCACCTGTCTCCTCTGCATCGCGCCACGACCAGGCGCCTGTGAGAAGGCGCAGCAACACGCTGTCGTCGGGGACAAGTTCGCCATGCGCAAGCTGATCTACCGTGTCGGGGACCTCTCCGCCCGCGCGACGCGCCAGTTCTGCTGACAGCGCCTGCACAAACTCTGCCCGGCGCAGGATACGGCCCATGCCGCCCCCGTAGGGGTTCGTGCGGACGCGAAACTCGCATCCCGCACGGGCCAGGGCTCTGCCGAGCGTCGAGTCCGGGGGTTCGAGGAACGTGAGGCCCTCTCGCTGTTCCGCCATGGCGCGCTTGACACCCTCGGCAATCAGGCCACGGGCGGCGCGCGGATCGGCAGCCCACGCTTCACCCGCCAGCCTCCAGGGGCGTGTGCCCGGATTGCGGCTGTCGTACAACGCCGCGCCCGCCACGGCACCGTTGACGACTGCCACCACACCCTCCTGTCCAGGCGACCAGCTCTGCGGGGGCTCCACCCCGATCCAGGTGTCGGTGGTGCGCACATGCGACCACGGCCGTGTCGCATGGTCGCGGTTGTAGACTTCGCACAGTGCCTGGCGGTCCTCCGGGGTGTTGCGGCGCAGCTCGACGCTGTCTGGATTCACCACTCGCAGTCCATCCCGGACCGAGAGCACCGCATCGCACTCGGCCCAGCACGACGTGAACCCGAACTTGTGGTACAGGTCATTCACACCGTAGAGCCAGGCAACGCCGACCCGCTCGGCCATGCGCGACAGCGCATGCGTCAACAGCCTGCCGACATACCCCTTCTGCCGGTGCTGCGGGGGAGTGTGTACGCCGCCGAAACCCTCCGACGCGATCGGCACAGAGCCGATCCGCTGTGAGAAGGAGAGAATGGTGCAACGGCTGACATACTCGTCCACCCCGTCGGCCCATAGTTCGCATACCCGGGTGGGGCGGCGGTACGGCTGCGACTCGGCGCGCTCCGTGTAGCGCAGTCCGCCGTCCAGCGCCTCTGTGTGCACGTATTCAGGCATGGCTCCCTCAGCAACTCAGCACAAGATCCGCGTGTCGGCCGCATGCCGCGCACGACCCGTTCGGGAGCTTGGCAGCAAGACGA
>CAZJJT010000668.1:906-2837 GCA_964546395.1 uncultured Fibrobacterota bacterium | reverse complement strand
TTCGGCGGCCAGCTTGATCCGCTGCGCTTCACCGCCCGACAGCGTGGTGGCCTGCTGGCCCAGCCGCAGGTAGCCGAGGCCGACCCGCGAGAGCACGCTGAGCCGCCCCTTGATTGCGGGAATACTCGCGAAAAACCCGAGGGCCTCGTCAACGGTCAGCTCGAGCACGTCCGCGATTGTTTTGCCCTTGTAGGCCACCTCGAGGGTCTCGCGATTGTACCGTCTGCCCTGGCATGCCTCGCACTGCACGTAGACATCCGACAGGAAGTGCATCTCGATGCGTGTCACACCGTCCCCCTCGCAGGTCTCGCACCGTCCGCCCTTCGTGTTGAAACTGAATCGTCCCGCAGTGTAGCCCCGCAGGCGGCTTTCGGGGAGCATGGCGAAGAGTCCGCGAATGGGGTCGAAGGTCTTGGTGTAAGTGGCAGGGTTGGAGCGTGGGGTGCGGCCGATGGGTGACTGGTCGATATCGATGACCTTGTCGAGCAGGTGGAGGCCCCGCAGGGCCCTGAAGGGCAGTGGTGACGTCCGGGCGCGGTGCAGTTCACGCGCCAGCGCCGGGTAGAGCGTCTCGTTGATCAGCGAACTCTTGCCGGAGCCGGACACGCCCGCAACACAGGTGAGCGTGCCGAGTGGCACCGAGAGTGTCACCTCTTTCAGGTTGTGCCCCGTGGCGCCCTCGAGCGTGAGTGTGCCGGCGGTTGCGCCGCGGCGGTGGGAAGGGCGGGGGAAGGTGCGGCGGCCGCTGAGGTAGGCACCGGTCAGTGAATCCCGATTGGCGGCGACCTCGGCCGGCGTACCCTGTGCTACGATCGAGCCGCCGTGCACCCCCGCGCCGGGCCCGATGTCTATCAGGTGGTCGGCGGCGAGCATGGTCTCCCGGTCGTGCTCGATAACCACAACCGTGTTCCCCAGGTCCCGGAGCGCGGCCAGTGTGTCGAGCAGGCGCGCGTTGTCACGCGCGTGCAGACCGACGCTGGGCTCATCGAGGATGTAGATAACGCCGGTGAGCCGGGAGCCGATCTGCGTGGCCAGCTGGATACGCTGCGCTTCGCCTCCCGAGAGTGTCGACGAGGCGCGGTCGAGCGTAAGGTAGCCCACACCGACATCGGTGAGGAACGTCGCCCGCTCCCGTACCTCCCGCAGCAGCTGCCTCGCAATGAGTGCGTCGCGCTCGCCGAGTGCGAGCGAGTCCAGAAACGCGCGCAGCCCGTCAAGCGACAGTGCCGATACATCGGCGATACTCTTGCCGGCAACGAGCACAGCGCGGCTCTCAGGCTTCAACCGCGTGCCTTCGCAGGCCGGGCAGGCCTGCCTGCTCATGTAGCCCTCTATCCAGCGGCGGATGTCTTCGGAACTCGACTGGGTGTAGCGCCGCAGCAGGCTCGGAACCACTCCCTCGAACGGCCGCTCGACCCGCCCCGATCCGAGCTTCGCCCGGTTCTTCCAGACAATCGGCACGTTCTCGTCGCCACTGCCGTGGAGGAGTATCTCCCGCTGCCGCCGGGTCAGCTTGCGAAACGGCGTGTCCTGCGAGATGTCGTAGCGTTTGCACACCGAGTTGAGTATCTGCTGGTTCCAGCTCCCTTCGGTGGTGGCCGCATTCCAGGGCGCCACCGCTCCCTTACGCAGCGACAGCGAAGGGTCCGGTACCACCAACTGCTCGTCAAGCTCCATCAGGTAGCCGAGCCCGCCGCACTTCTCGCACGCGCCGAACGGGCTGTTGAACGAGAACATGCGCGGCGACAGCTCTTCGACGCTCACACCGCAGTCGGGACACGCGAAGCGCTCCGAGAAGCGCAGTCGCCGGCCGCCCACGATATCCGCGAGCAGCAGGCCGTTGCTGCTGAGCTTGAGTGCCGTCTCCACCGACTCGGTTACTCGACCGCGGTTCGCGGTGCCCGCCACCAGCCGATCGACCACCACCTCGA
>CAZJJT010000668.1:0-896 GCA_964546395.1 uncultured Fibrobacterota bacterium | reverse complement strand
GATGGTGTGCACGGCCGACTTCTTCAGCCCGATATCCTCGTCCAGCGTTCGCTGCTCCCCGTCAACGAGTACCCGCACGAACCCGTCCCTGCGCAGTTGCTCAAGGACATCGCGGTGCTCCCCCTTGCGGGCCGACACCACGGGGGCGAGCACGAGGTAGCGCGTCCTGTCGGGCAGAGCGACGAGCGCATCGGTTATCTCCTGCACGGTCTGCCGTGTGATTGGCTTGCCGCACTGGTAGCAGGTCGGCGAGCCCACACGTGCGTACAGCAGGCGAAGGTAGTCGTGGAGTTCGGTGATGGTGCCGACCGTGGAGCGCGGGTTGTGGCCGATGGCCTTCTGTTCGATGGCGATGGCCGGTCCGAGTCCTTCGATGGAGTCGCAGTCGGGCTTCTCGAGCAGGCCGAGGAACTGGCGGGCGTAGGCCGAGAGCGACTCGACGTAGCGGCGCTGCCCCTCGGCGTAAATGGTGTCGAACGCCAGCGACGACTTTCCGGAGCCCGATGGCCCGGTAATCACCGTGAAGGCTCCGCGCGGAATCGATACGTCGATATTCTTCAGGTTGTGCTGGCGCGCACCCTTGATTACTATCGCGCGGGGGGTCATGGCTCGGCGCAGTACTCTTCCCACGCCTTCTGTACCGTCTGGCTGACCTTCTCTCGGTTGAACGGTTTGAACAGGCAGGGGTAGTGGTAGTCCTTGCGGATTTTCACCAGGGTGTGGTTGGGATCGTAGCCGAAACCGGTCATGAATGCAAGGCGGGAGGGGATCCTGCGCTCGAGCACCTCGTGCATGAACTCATACCCATCCATGTACGGCATGGCGATGTCGGTGATGATAAGGAAATGCGGCTGGGCTTCGAGCGCCGCGAACGCTGCGTCGGGAGAACTGACCGG
>CAZJJT010000667.1:0-2838 GCA_964546395.1 uncultured Fibrobacterota bacterium | reverse complement strand
GTCGCCACCCCAGCCTGCCAAGCCACCCCCAGGACCTGTTAAGTCACCCCCGGAACCTGTCAAGTCACGCCCAAAACCTGCCAAGTCCGGCCCAAGGCGTGTCTATGCGCCCGAAAACGCTCACAAGACAGACACGTAGCAGCGAAATTCAGCTCGTTAACAGGGGTCAGACCCCACCAAACGGGCCCGTCGAAGCGCGTTAGCAGCATTTCTGCGTGTCGATGGGCACTTGAAAATGATCCACCAGTGGGCACTTCAAAATGTACCACCCCGGTGTTGAGTCAAAATAGTTAGTCTTGTTCCTTTCCGGGCGCTTTTCGCAGCCTGTAGCTTTTGCCCTTGATGTTGAAGACGGTGGCGGCATCGAGGAAGCGGTCGAGGATAGCCGCGGTGGCGGCGTTGTCCCCGAGGATGGCTCCCCAGTCGGATACGATGCGGTTAGAGGCGATGATGGTTGCGCCGGTCTGGTATCGGCGGTGGATGATTTCCAGGAAGTCGTCAGCGGCGTTGGCGGGCATTTTCTTCATGCCAAGCTCGTCGATGATGAGCAGTCCGGCCTTGGAGAGCTGCCGGATGTAGTCCTTGCGCTGTCGTGCGGCGTCGGCCTCAGCCAGCTCCAGCACCAAGTCGAAGGCGTTGCGGTAGAGCACCGAGTAGCCGTTGTGGATGGCGGCGATGCCCAGAGCGATGGCGAGGTGGGACTTGCCAACGCCGGGAGGACCGATGAACAGGACGTTCTGTGCTTTGTAAACGAAGGCACAGCCGGCCAGAGCGAGTAGGTCCTTCTTCTTGATGCCGGGGTTGAAGCTGAAGTCGAACTCCTCGAGGGTCTTGGGTGTGGGGAAACGGGCCAGGCGGATGCGGCGGTTTAGCAGGTTGTCCTGTCGGCGGCTCAACTCATCGTCGACCAGGTTCTCCAGGAACGCGATGTAGTCCAGTTCATGACTGCGCGCTTCCTGGTATCGGATGGAGAGGTTTGCGGCCATGCCGCTGAGTCGCAGGCCCTTGAGTCGGGGCTGTAGAGTATCTATGGTCACGCCAACGTCCTTTCGGTTACAAGCGTCTCGTAGTCGGCCAGAGGCCGGATAAGCTCGTGCTGCTGGGTAAGCGGCATTGCTTCGCACACAGGCGTCTGCATCGTGAGCCGTTCACACTGTCCTTTGACTCTCTGGTAGACGTTGTGTGTTGACCATCGAGCAAGCTCCGCGGCCAGTTCTATCTGGGCGGGGTACTTTCGGGCCAGACTCAGCATGCCACGAGCCTGGCGGATGGCCAGGGGGTTGTCGCTGCAGAGGATGGTGTACACCAGCGCGTAGAAGCAGGGACCTACAGCCCGCGCCTTGCTGCAGTAGTAGCGTTCCAGGCTCTCCTGGCTGGGGTGCTTCCACGGTGGCAGGCACGCATCGGCCTTGCTGACCCGACCACGCTGCTGTAGCCGCTGATGGCGTATCAGCAACTGGTTGTCGTGGAACAGACTCACCCACTGGCTGTTGTGGTGCACCACCACCGTCTCGCCGATGTACTGGTGCGGTGCGGCATAGAAGCGGGCATCGACTTCCACCAGCCCGTTCACGTCAACTTTGCGCCTGGCCACGTGGAAGTACTCGAACATCGTGGCGGCCAAGGGGCGCAGCGCACCACGTTCCACCTCGCAGAACATGCGCCACACCTGTACCTTGGTCGAGCCGTGGATGCGGGTGCGCGCCCAGCGCTTGTTCCAATGCCGCAGGAACACGTTGCCTTCGTCGATACTCTCGAAGCGACGCCCCTTCAGCGCATTGTCCTTGGTGTAGCCCACGTCTCGTTCCACCACGCCCTTGTGTTCCGGCTTGCGAGGGATGCAGGGGTTGGCGGCAAAGCCCCAGTGTGTTGCAAACGACAGATACACCGGGTTGAGTTCCGGCTCATACAGGCTGGCCTGCAGCACTCCGCTCTTGAGGTTGTCCAGAGTGACGATCTCGGGCACACCGCCGAAGAACAGAAAGGCCCGCTCATGACAGCGGATGAACGTCTCCACGTCCTGGCGTTCCACCAACTCCTCATAGGCATGCTTGCTGCACGCCAGCGTCATCTTGAACACCCACACTCGCCGGTATCTGCCGTTGCGCCTCACATAGCAGGAGCTCTTGCCGAAGTCCACCTGTGCTTCACGGCCGGGAAGGTGCGGCAGACGATCGCGATAGCGCCGATGGCGCTTGCGGAGCCGCCGCACGTAGCGCTTCACCGCATCGTAGCTGCCCGCGTAGCCGTGCACTTCCACCAGGTCCTGGTAGATACGTTGGGCGGAGAAGTAGCGCAGGTATGAGCTGCGGATGTTCTCCGTGTGTGGCTGGATCTGCCTGCTGTTGGTCGGCGGTGGCGGGGGGAAGTCGGCGGGCACTTCTGGTACATTTTGCTCTGCCGGCACCGCCGAGTCGGTGGGCACTTCTGGCGCATTTTGCTCCGATGCCGCCCCCGGGTCGGTGGGCACTTCCGGTACATTTTGCTCCCCCCCGCCCGGTCCATCAAGAGCCGCCCCTACTGCCTCACGGCGGTAGCGAACCACCGTCCTGCGGTCTATCCCCGTCTCCCTGGATATGCGGCGTGCACTCCAGTCCAACGAGGCAAGTGCTTGAATCTGTTGGCGCTTCTCCATCCTGAGCACGTTCCCCATGGTTGCGTTCCCCTCTGTTGGTGCCAGCAGAAAGGAACATCTTGTCCATGAACAGCTGCGTTACTCAGGGTGGTACATTTTGGGCTCCAAAAAGTGCCCATTACTGGTGCATTTTAAGTGCCCGGTGACAGGGGATTCGAGGGCACGCCTCTCTCTGTGGCAGACGCAGTACCCCTGGTACTCGG
>CAZJJT010000666.1:0-2842 GCA_964546395.1 uncultured Fibrobacterota bacterium | reverse complement strand
TAGCCACCTCCGTACCAGGCGCCCCCGGGGACGGTGGTCATGACCAGGTGTGCCTACGCCGCCGTGTCGTCCGATACGCTCGCGCTCACGCTTCCTGCCTTGCTGGTCTGTGACAGTATGGGCGCTCCGGTCCCGACCGGCGAGACGTCTTTGGGGATCTGGTATCAGGATTCGGGCCAGAAGCTGGTCATGTCGCTGCAGAACGCTGTGCCCCTGATCCGGGCGATAACGGCAGGGCCGGGGTTCAGCAAAGACATTGGTGCGTTCCTCGACGAGCTTGTGGCGTACGGCTCGCTGGCGAGCGGTCTGAAAGGCGCGTTCACGCTGATTGACAGCGGGGCGGGCGTGCAGGGCGTGTGGTGGTTCTACGGTGTGGAGCCGCAGTGGGTGGTGGAGCTGTTTGCCGACAGCACGCAGCAGGCCGCACTTGCCAGCCTGATACTTGACCCCGACAGCAGTGCGGGGATGCTGTTCGAGTTTTCGGCGGATACGCTCACCGGGCTGCTCAGCAAGCGGATCTACGGTGATGCCGCACTTGCGCAGGTTATCGATACCGTGACCTATAACCTGAGTGTGATCAACGGCAGCGACAGTACCTGGCTTGTTCTGTGCAATGTCACCGGTGATACGTTGACGGCAGAGATCAACCAGGCCGGTGACGTGGCGTGGACATTCGGAGACAGCACGCATACGTATTTCCAGCGCCCTGAAGCATGTCCCAACTGGGTTTCTCCGCCGTGGCTGTACAGCATGGTGCTTGCCGGCAATGTCCGTCAGCCGTAACGTTTCTTCGATGCACAGTTACCGACAGCGGCAGCGCATCCACACGCATTGTTAGAACGACCCGCCCACCTTGATCGCCGCCATGCGGCCGGGCGCCCGCACCCCGGCGGACTCTTCGTAGTCGCGATCGGTGAGGTTGGTGCCGGTGAACCAGATGTATGCCCGGCTCTTGTAGCTCAGTCGCAGCGACACATCGGTGCGCCAATAGGGGGGAAGGTCGACCTGGAACGGGATCAACGAGCTGTCGGGCCGCTGGTAGAGCTGGTTGACCGGGTCGTACACTTGCCACTGCATGTAGCCCCGCGAGCCTACCGCCACCTCGGTGAGACTTCCTGAGAGACTCAGCGGTCCGAGCGGGACTTGCCACGAGAGTACCGCGGTGCCCATGTCACGCGGCACGTAGTCGAGCGGCTGTCCCAGCGAGACATCCCAGGAGTCGGTGAACGTGTACGACAGCGTGAGTGAGAGGTACTGCCGCCACCGCACGGTGCCCAGCAGCTCGATCCCTGCCGACCAGGCCTCACTGATATTGCGGTGGTAGATCTGGATCAGTGAGCTGTCCGACGAGCCGCGCGAGCCCACGATGACCGGCGAGAGAAGGTCCTCCATCCAGTTGCCGAACCCGTTGACAACCAGTTCGAACGGCCCGTAGTGCCCCTCCACCCCGCCGTCGAGTGCGTTGATATACTCCGGCTTCAGGTAGGGGCTGGGTTTGAGGACCGCCAGGCCCGAAACGAGGGGCTGATCGGGCATGTAGAGTTCGACTGTTGACGGGGCCCGGAACGCCCGCCCGAACGAGAGCCTTCCGCGGAGCCACTCGATTGGCTGCAGCGAACAGGCGATCTTGGGCGAGAGCACCAGACCCACTTCGGAGTGGTAGTCAAGGCGTACCCCCGGCACCGCATCGAACATCTCACCGAGTGCCAGCTCATCCTGTACGAACACGCCCGCGTTGTGTATGCGCGCGTAGGCGCCGCCGTAGAGCACCGTATCCGCCTGCGGGTTCACCGTCTCGCCAAATGTCGACGAGTTGTACAGGTAGTCCACCCCGCCGGTAACCATGTTGTGGGAGCCCAGGCGCGCGGTGGCCTGCGCAGTCACCTGCCCGTCATAGGCATACGACTCCCATCGGCTGGGCACCACCGTTCCATCGTGCTGGCTGACTGTCGCCCGGTAGTCCGCCATCAACTTCCGGCCGTAGCCGCCGATTTTCACGTCGAGCGCCTCACCTGCCTGCACGCAGACATCCGCGCCCCCCAGGTACACGGTGCCCTTGTTGTTGATGGGGGAGTGGAGTGCGTCCTGACTGTAGCCGAATCCCAGTTCGCAGCCGAAGTACCTGGCGAACCCGGTGATCTTCAGCCTCTCCGTGGGCCACACCGACACGCGTCCGATAGCGCGCCGGTCGTTGTAGTAGTAGTCCTCCGGCGGCATGTTGTCGGTGCCGTTCGGCCCGATTACCAGCCCGGAGTCCCCCGCGAAGAGCTGCTTGATCCCGCGCGCCGATCCGCTCACCATGTAGCTCATCGGTCCGGGGTCACCACTGACCCAGCCGCCCAGGTCGGCGTAGAGCTTGGGCCAGAAATCCTGGTATACCGAGATGGCGAAGGGGTCGTTCTCGGCCTGCCGCGTGATAACATTCAGTACGCCCGAGAACGCGTTGGCGCCATAGAGCGACGAGAACGGCCCGCGCACCAGCTCCACCCGGTCTATCGCTTCCATGGGCACCAGGTTGAGAATCATGAACGGGGTCCCCGAGACGTTGGTCGGGATCCCGTCGACGAGCACCAGCAGCCGGTTCGCGGCATAGGCGCCGGGCACGCCGCGCACGATGATATCGCTCGGGATACCTTCACCCATGCCCACCACCCGCTTGACACTCACTCCGGGTTCGGTCAGCAGGAGGTCATCGATGTTGCGCACGGGCGCTGATTCAATCTGCTGCCGCTCGATCACGCTGACACTCACCGGCACGTCAGAAAGCCGCCGCTGCGTCCGGGTCGCAGAAACCACCATGCGGTCAAGTCGTGTGACCGGTTTGCGGTCGGTGGAGTCGGAC
>CAZJJT010000665.1:0-2846 GCA_964546395.1 uncultured Fibrobacterota bacterium | reverse complement strand
CTTGACAGGGAAGATCACCTGGGCGGCATCCTCCCGCAGTGCATCCACAACGGCTTCGGTCTGCATCACCTTGGGCGGGAGTTGACCGGACCCGAGTATGCCGAGCAACACATCACGCGACTGCGCGGCAGCGGCGCCGACATCCGCCTTGCCACCACCGCAGTCGGGTTGCGGCGGCAGGGTGAGCGCCACGAGGTGCTCACGTGTTCTGCACGCACGGGGGTGGTGACATTCGACACACGCGCGGTGGTGCTGGCAATGGGTTCGCGGGAGCGCAACCGCGGCAACATCGGGACCGGCGGCACCCGACCCGCCGGCGTGTTCACTGCCGGTCTGGCACAGCGCCTGCTGAACATCGACGGGCTTCTGCCGGGGCGCGACGCCGTAATCGTCGGTTCGGGCGACATCGGACTGATCATGGCACGGCGTCTCTCCTGGGTGGGTTGCCGGGTGAAGTGCGTGGTGGAGATCCTTCCGTACCCCTCCGGCATCACGCGCAACATCGTGCAGTGCCTGCAGGACTTTCAGATTCCCCTTCATCTCAACCACGCGGTCACGCGCATACGCGGGCGAGACCGGGTGGAAGGCGTCGACGTTGCGCCGCTCGAGGATGGTGTGCCGGCTGCAGAGAAGACGTTCGCGGTGCCCTGCGACACGGTCCTGCTGTCGGTGGGGCTCATACCCGAGAACGAGATCTCGCGCCGGGCCGGGGTGCAGATCAGCCCCAGTACGGGCGGCCCGGTTGTTGACAGCGCCATGCAGACCACGGTGCGCGGCATGTTCGCCTGCGGCAACGTGCTGCACGTCCACGACCTGGTGGACCATGTGTCTGCGGAGGCTGAACGCTGCGCGCAGGGCGTGCGCGGCTTCCTTGACGGCACGGGCGCACCGAAGGGTGGTTCGGCGCCGGTGAGGGCGGGTGCGAACCTGAAGTACGTGCTGCCGAACACGCTCGCCGTCGGGACCGAAACGCACCTGCTGATGCGACCGCTGATTGTGCACGAGAAGGGGACGCTCCGGGTGAAGCAGGGCACGCGCGACATCGCATCGAGGAAGCTCAGCCATGTGCGGCCGGCGGAGATGGTGGAGTTCGTGCTGGGGGCGAAGCAGACAGCGGAACTCATCCCCGGCGCGCAGGTGGAAGTGGGGATAGAGGTATGAGCACACTCACGTGCATCGTTTGTCCCAACGGCTGCACACTCGAGGTCCGCCGGACCGCCGAGGGGGTCGTGGTGAGCGGCAACCGCTGCCCCAGGGGGGAGGAGTACGGCCGTGAAGAGGTGAGCGATCCGCACCGCACGGTGACCGCCGTGGTGTGTACCGGGTCGGCCGAGTGGCCGTGCGCACCGGTGAAGACCGCTGAGCCGGTCCCACGTGAGCGGATTCCCGCGGTGCTCGCGGCGTTGCGCCGCCTCCGGGCGGCACTCCCGGTACGGTGTGGTGAGAAGGCGCTTGCGGATGCGGCGGGGAGCGGTATCGACGTGGTGTTCACCCGAAGCCTTCCGCCCGACACAGGAGCCTGAGCCCCATGGAGACCGTCGTCATCGGTATCCACGGGCTTCGCAACAAGCCGCCCAAGTACGTGCTGACGGGCTGGTGGAAGAAGGCCATGGTGGAGGGATTTGCCGCCGCGCACCTCCGCGTGCCGCGGTTCCGCTTCTTCCTGGCCTACTGGGCCCAGTACATGCACCAGCGCGCCCAGCAGCTTCGGGTCCGTGACGAAGAGGACCCGCGCTACCTCCCCGAGCCCTACGTTCCCGGTGTCGACTATGGCGCGCGCGAACCCAAGGGCGTCCGGCACACTCTCGCCGACGGGCTTCACCGGCAGATTGTGCAGATCGTGGCGGGCAAGCACGGGTTCATGAACATCGACAAGATCACCGATATCATCCTTCACCGCATGTTCGTCGAACTCGACATCTACTACCACGACACGCTGCCGGATGGCTCCGGGGGGCGCGCGCCCGCCAGGTCGCTCATACGTGGAGAGTTGGCGCGGTTGCTGCAGAAACACCGCAGGAAACAGATTCTGCTGGTGGCGCACTCGATGGGGGCCATCGTCGCCTACGACGTGCTGCTGCACGTGGTCCCCGACATCCCGGTACACACGTTCGTCACGATGGGCGCCCCGCTCGGGTTTCCCTCGCTCATGCGGCGCATCCGCGAGGAACTCGGGCAGGCACGCTCCGAGGAACTCCCGCTTCCCACCCCGCCCAACGTGCGATTCCACTGGCTGAACTTCTCCGACCTCGACGACAGCACGTGCCTCAACTACGACCTGCACAACCACTACGGTCCCAACGCGTACGGGGTGTCACCGAAGGACGAGATCGTGTTCAACAACTACGAATACAACGGCCGGCGCAATCCGCACAAGGCGTACGGATACCTTCGCACGCCGCAGTTCACCGAAGCGCTTCACCATTTCCTGGATCTCGACAACGCGAGTTTCTGGCAGCGGTTGACGTGGCTGTGGAAGAGGCCGGAATTCTGACTGCCGGGTCTCGACCGGGGGGGGGTGCATGCATGCTGAGTTGATTGCGGCGATTGACCAGGGAACCACCAGTACCCGCTGCATGCTCGTCGACCATGCCGGACGGCCCACGGCGATGGCGGGGGCCGAGCACGGGCAGATCTACCCGAAGCCAGGGTGGGTTGAGCACGCCCCCCTCGAGATATGGGAGCGCACGCAGCGGGCAGTGCGGGATGTGCTGAAGGCGCCGGGAGTGGATGGCACGACGGTGGCCGCGGTGGGAATCACCAACCAGCGGGAGACTACGCTGGTGTGGGACCGCCGTACCGGCACGCCGCTGCACAACGCAGTGGTGTGGATGGATACGCGGACG
>CAZJJT010000664.1:0-2856 GCA_964546395.1 uncultured Fibrobacterota bacterium | reverse complement strand
CCCGTCGAATCCCTGCCACTGCCAGTTCAGCGTGTCAGCGGCAGCAGTGTTCAGATCCAGATGCCTGCGGCCGTACGCTTCGAGGTCACCATAGTCAACGTACAGCAGATTGGGGCGCATGCGCCGGATGTGGCGCGGGGTCAGCGCAATCGATGTCCGACTGGTCGCGGCCCGACATGGCGCTGCACCAGCGATCTCCGCCGCATCAGAAACGAAGAGCAACTCGTGCCCACGCGGCAACAGGTCCAGCCGAAGAGTGACACTCGTTCCGTCCTGCTCGACCGGGTGCATTTCCATGCTGCCCCTGGCCGTGTCAAGCCTGGCAACCGACGAGCCCGCGATGCGAACATCGGCCTGCACCGGTTCAGTCCAAGGGTTGCAGAAGAACCACACGGCGCCCTGGCCGGTAACTGCACGGCGCCAGACCGGCGCACCGGGGACCGCACCGCCGTCGGGCCCGGACAGGTACGGCGGGATCTGATGCCTCAGTTCGGCCAGCAGCGCGGCCGCATCGCTGAACCGCTTCCAGCTCGCCGCCTCGGCCAGTGTCGCCGGCTCGCCCGACGGCCGACCGTCAACGTGGGTTGGCACAGCCAATGAGTACACCGGCAGGTCATTGTCGAGACATGTCCGGAGAAGCGTCAGCGTTGAGGCCGTCAGGTTCTCCATGCCCTGGGGGACGATCACGGCCTCGTAGGCCCGCTCGCCGACCACGAACCTGTCGCGTCTGCACTGCGCGAACTCCTCCAGAATGAACTCATCACCCAGGTCGAAGTCGATCTGGCTGGCGTACATGTCGGTGACCAACCCGAGTTGCGTCTCCCGGAGCCACTCCAGTCTGCTCCGCCACGTCTCTCCGCTCGCGGCATCGAAGCCGGCACCGGTGCAGTGCATCCAACCCGTAGTCGTGGGCATGAGCAGCAGAACCCGGTTGTGTTCCACGCCCTGCGAGAGCGCCGTGTTCACCCGCGCCACGTGGTCGGCGTGTGCTCGATAGTACTGCCACCAGGGGCTGTGATCACTCATGGTCTGCGGCCAGTCGTACTTGCCGATGCCCGACAGGGTCTGGTGGGCCAGATGCGGGTCAATCACGTTCACGCCGAAGGACAACGTAAAGTCCTCGCAGGGCTTGAAGTAGGCGAATGCGGTATGATACCCGCGGCCGCCGCAGGTCTCAACCATGCTCTTCGTGCGGCCCAGCTGGCTGGCAACACTCGACAGTTCCTTGAGGTTAAGCAGCCACATGCCGTTGTCAGCAAGGCGGGAGGGTGAGAACTGGAAGCCCAGCAGGTCCTCGCCTGGCGCGTGCATCCAGCGCAGGTTGGCCATGTTGTCGGGTGTCTGGGCCGGCCAGCCCCAGTCGTGCTCCATAAGATGACCGGTAAACAGCAGGCGGTTCTCGGTGCACCAATCGTGCATCGGTTTCATGAAGCTCTCGTTGAACAGCCGGTTGACGGTCCACCAGTAGTCGAAGCGGACCTGCGTCGAGTCCTCGCGGGTCAGGCACAGGCTCAGGAGTTTCCCGCCCTCGAGCGCGTAGCCATGGTCCTGCAGAAAATCTCTCTGCAGGCGGCGGGAGAAAGGCAACCCGGCCCATGACGCCAGGAGCATGGGTTCGTCCGAGAACATGTAGACGATGTCCGTGCCGAACGCCTCCCCACACTTCTCGCGATAGCGCTCGTGGGTCAGGCGCAGGAACGTGCGGGTTGTCTCCGGGTTCAACAGGTCGGGCGCTTCGCGACCGCCCCGCGCGGCCATGATGATGGCGTGTGTGGCGCGGGACTTCTCGTCGACTATCTCAGTCTGTTCCTTGCTCCCCCCCACCCGCAGCAGCAGAAGGACTTCGCCGCGCCTCTGGCCGCCCGGGAAAGGGACAAGGGTGATCTCGCGCTGGACCAGTGTCGGGTCTTCGGCCACGGTGTGTCCGCCCGCGGTACCCGCCGGGCAGATGAACTCGTCGTAGAGGTGGAAGTTCATCCCGAGCCTCCGGGCCTCGTTCCTGGCGAAGTTCCACAGCTCAAACCAGCGCTCGGTGAGGTACCCTGTCACGTGCCCCGACCGTGCGTGCGCGAACACGCCACCACACCCCTGTGCCGCGAACTGCTCGAGTTGCTCAGCGATACGGGTTTCGGTCATGTCGCCATTCCATGACCACTGGGGCATGGGGCGGTATTCTGTCGGAGGCGCGGCGAACAACTCGGTAAGATCTGCCATCTTCAGTATTCCTTCTTCCAGTGAGCCGCACCAGTGGTGAGGAAGATACTCGATGATGCTGCGGAGACACTCAGGCGCTGGCGTACCCCGGGGTGCAACAAACATGCAACTGACAAGCCCCGACAGACTGAGGCAGGCTTCCCGCACACCAGGGCGATGCACACGGCGCCAACGGCGGCTGTATTGGCCCAACCAGAATCAGTACCGGAGGGATCATGAGTGCTTCGCAGCACACCCGCTGTGGGCAGTACCAAAGCGCCGAGTGGACGTTCACGTCCGCCTCCCCTACCGCCGACCCGTTCAACGACGTCGAAGTCGACGCTGTCTTCGAGGAGTCCGCGGCCCACCGGGAGTAAGGAGATCTCGGCCTGGCCGAACAGACGCAGGACCGGCGCCGTGAGTGTGTCGGGAGGGTCTGTTCCTGCACCGCAGGAGGATGGTGCAGGAACACGCCGACCACCGGCGCCGGTCCGTTCGCGCTGGGCCCTCTCAGCGCAGTGCGCAACTCAGGTGCGGCCGCGTGGCACTGCCGCTCACCGGTGTCTGTACGCATATGCCCGAGTACGGTCCTCCATCACGGACAACCCGCTGACCCGTCAGCGTGTACCGTGCCGCGCTCGCACCCAGCGGTATCCGTGCGTT
>CAZJJT010000663.1:0-2856 GCA_964546395.1 uncultured Fibrobacterota bacterium | reverse complement strand
GACCTCGTACCTGGCCGAGGGTCCTGCCTCCCGGTAGCGCATCGATCCGCGGTCGGCGTAGAACCGCACCTCTTCTCCATCAACTGAGTCCACACTCAGCACACCCTTGTCCAGGCAGGCCGACCGGAGGGACACGCCTGTCGACGAGTAGAACTGTCCAGCTTTCAGTGCCGCCACAACGGCGGCTTCGGTCCGCGCCGCCTGAACCATCACCCAGGCGTGGTTGCGATGTTCCCCCTTGTGCGCATCATCGGTGGCCACCCCCCATATTCTCCTGCCACTCGTGAGCATCCGGTCCCATTTGTCGGTGCACTCGGCCGGGCCGGGCAGCCACTCCACCACCGCATTGTAGATCTCCATCGCGTGCACGCCCGGCACCTGCATCATCCGCCAGATCGGCCAGTGGTGGATGTGCCAGTTGGGATGGTTGAATACGCAGAAGCCTCCCGACGCGACCGCGGCAGCGGCGTACGTCGCGATGTCCACCGACCGCTCAGGCACACCGCGAACTCCGCTGATCCCGATTTCGGGCGTGTCGCCTTCGCCACGAAACTCCACGCCCGGAACCACCAGCAGTGGCGAGTGCTCGGGAACATCCTGGCTCGGCACGGCATGGTTATGGTCCGTGACCACCACGAAGTCAAACCCGTGGCGCGCGTAGTCCGAAACCACCTCCCCGAGAGCGTCCGCGCCATCGGAGTTGGTTGTGTGCAGGTGGAGTTGACCTTTGAGGAATGGGCCCGATAGCGAACTGCAGGGACTGGTGAGTGTAGGCATAGTCGGTAAAATAGTCGCGCTCGGGGAGGCACCGCGGCGACACCCCCACCTCCGCGAGCCCTGTAGTTCCGCGCAGACTCGCCATGTACGGCGGTATCACGCACTGAGTAGGTTCGGTGCACACCAGACAAGCAGCGGAACATGTGTGAACCGGGGGAAAGCAAGGGTCCATCATTTGCCATTCCACCGCCCCCTCCGAACCTACTGCACGGAACAGGTACGCGCCAAGCTGTCGCACGTGTGGCGGCTGAGCGCGCAGCCACTACTCCCTGAGTGCAGCCGGGAAGTAGTGACCGCCGGGCGGCCCATACTCCGTACCTACGGGCGCAGTACCACCCGCGCTGCGACTATGGCGTGATCACTCAGGCAGATGTCACCTTCGGGAGTCTCGGCAGCCGCCGGTACCACGAGTGGTGACTGCTCATTTCGCACCGGTGCGAGTTGTCTGCCGATGATGTAGTCGATACGTGTCGAGCCCACGGTCCATGCCTCCCCCGCCTTCCGCATCACGCTCCCCGCAGTGGTGTCGTTCCACGCCGGCATGTCGAAGCCGCCCTGCTCGAGTTGCGCGAACATGGCCGCACCGGGCCGGCTGTTGAAATCGCCCCCGAGGATCACTGGCGTGTCCGACGGCCCGAGCGCCTCGAGCAGCATCCGCACTTCCATCGCCCTGATATCCACACTCTGGCGGGGGTCACTGGTGTTCGATTCGAAGTGGGTGGAGACCAACCGCACGCGTCTCCCGCCCATGTCCACTGCGGCAACGAGGGCCATGCGTCCGCCCAGTCGCCTCATCGCGCGCGTGTACCAGACATTGCTGAGTTGCGGGAACCGCACCATCCGCACATCGCGAAGCCGGAACCGGGACAGGATCGCGTTGCCGGTGTACCCTCTCGCATTCAGCGAGTCCGGACTGCTGTCTGCCCTGCCAGAACTATCGAGTTCAAGGAACTCTACGCCGAAGGCGTAGTTCATGCCGAGCGCTTCGGCCATCAGGCGTGCCACGTGCTGGTTGCCCGACCTCGCCACTCCATCGTCGACCTCACTCAGCAGTATGATGTCGGCCTGCGACAGTACCGGGTGCTCGCGGATCAGTTTGACCCCCTCCTGCCAGTGTCGTCCGAACTCGCAGTTCCAGGCCACTACGGTCAGTGTGTCACGCGCCTTCGCCCGACCCCGCGCATTGACAACCTCAATATCGCCGATCTCGGGAACGTGTCGGTTGAGCTCAGCACGCGTGAGTGCGTGCGGGTTCTGCCACAGTGTGTCGCGCAGCTGCCGCGGCACCTCGCGCACGCGCGGTACGACTGTGGACGTGACAGTCGGTCGGGCCGCGAGGTCGGCACGGACGGTCTCGGCTCTCCGTGGTGCCCCGGTCGCGAGTGACTCCGGCCATGCAATACGCAACTGCTGCAACAGCCCAGGCCTGAACTGCCCGCCCGAGAACGTGCCCCACGAGTACTGGTGGTGAGCCCCACCGGACATACTGTTCACCAGCACCGCAACACCCATGGTAGAAGACTCCCCTGCCGAAATACCCAACTCGTGCCAGGGGACCTGGATCCGGTACGTCGTCGCCGCAGCAGCTTCGTCACGCACGATGTCCACGACACAGTCGGTAGTGCTCCCGTCGCCGAACATCGCGCCTCTCCCCTCGGCAAGAAGGCGCCCCGAGTGGTACACGTACCGCTGAGCACCCTCCCGGTTCAACCCGAACCCGTACGACACGTCATCGGGGCGCAGGTCCAGCGCATCCCGCGGCACCAGCTGCGCCCCGTCACCCAGGCCATCGATCGCGACCTGCAGCGCATCGCCATCCCAGATATTCTGGGAAGGTTGGTTGTTGACGTGCGTCGGAGTATGGACGACTACCGTGAGCAGCAGCGCCCGGTCGGTGACCCACAGCCACCCCTCGGCCATCCCTTCGGCGACAGTGTCACGGGTCGTGAACAACGTGGGCGCTGACGGCAACGCGGTGTTTGCCGAGGCCACATAGTGCACAATCGGCAGTTGACCATTTTCATTCTGCTCAGCCATCCCGGCCGTATCCTGTCCTGCTGTCACCGTCCGGCAGACACA
>CAZJJT010000662.1:0-2877 GCA_964546395.1 uncultured Fibrobacterota bacterium | reverse complement strand
TGACAAACGCTGCCAACTGGGCGCGCCCCTGACGGCCGAACCGGTCGCCGATACCCATCGAAAGCTTCGCGAGCTGCATACCTACTCCTCTGTTGCCGCATGCCGCGGGCTGAGAACGACGAACGAAGATAGGTTGTGGTGCCGCAACAACGCCCCCAGACCTACGCGAGTATATTTTGGCACCTGCCGGGCCGATACGGGACCGCACACCGCACGAGAGGGGCGTTGGATGTTCAGCACGAATGCACGGTTCAAAGCACCGTCCAGGACGGTGGAGAAGCGGATCGACGAAGTTCTGCGGATGCTCAGCCTCGAAGAGAAGATCGACCTGCTGGGCGGCCACCCGCACCAGGGATCCACCAAGGGCAACGCCCGTGCGGGGATCCCCGAACTGAAGATGGCGGACGGGCCGGTAGGCGTGCACTGGTTCTGCAAGACCTCCACCGCCTACCCCGCATCTATCGGGAACGCCGCAAGCTGGGACCCCGACCTGGTGTACGAACTGGGACGAGCCCTGGGCCGTGACGCGCGCGCACGCGGGGTGCATATCCTGCTTGCCCCGGGGGTGAATATCTATCGCTCACCGCTGTGCGGCCGGAATTTCGAGTACCTCGGCGAGGACCCGCACCTGGCATCGCGTATCGTGGCAGCCTACGTTGAGGGCGTGCAGGCTGAAGGCGTGGCGACCACGGTCAAGCACTACGCGGCGAATTTCCAGGAATACGACCGCCACGGGGTGAGTTCCGATCTGGATGAGCGGACGCTGCACGAGGTCTACCTGCCGGCATTCAGGTCGGCCGTGGTCGACGCCGGGTCGGGGTGCGTGATGACCGCGTACAACCTGGTGAACGGCACGCATTGCTCGGAGCACGATTATCTGATTAACCTGGTGCTGATGGGTGTGTGGGGTTTTGACGGACTGGTGATGTCGGACGGGGTGTCGACCTACTCGGCCGCGGGTGCGGCCAACGGCGGGCTCGACCTGGAAATGCCGACCGCACAGTGGATGAACCTTGAGAAGCTGCTTCCCGAGGTGAAGGCGGGACGGGTGAGTGAGGCGGTCATCGACGACAAGATCCGGCGCATGCTGCGGCTCGCCATCTGCTTCGGCTGGCTCGACCACCCGCAGGAGGACCCGTCGGTCCCCATGGAGGACCGCGAGACAGCGGAGGTGGCGCTGAATGTGGCCCGTTCGAGTATCGTGCTGCTGAAGAACGAAGGTGGGTTCCTGCCGCTGGATCGCTCGAAAATCCGCAGGATCGCCGTGGTGGGTCCCAACGCCGAGCCCGCAGTGGTTGGGGGAGGGGGGAGCGCCTACACCCAGCCGGTGCGTGCGGTGAGCGTGCTGGATGGGGTGAGAGCGTTTGTACGGGAGCGGGCCGAAGTGGTCCACGCGACCGGGCCGCTCCCCGCACGCGAGTTCCGTGCGTTCAAGACCTGCGAACTGCGTACGGAGCATGATGAGCCCGGGCTGTTCGCCCAGTACTACAACAACCAGGAACTCGCGGGCGAGCCGGTCGCTTCGCGTGTCGATCAGCACGTGGACTTCTGGTTCGGCAGTGGTGCGCCGGCGGAGCAGGTGACTGTGGAGCGGTACTCGATCCGCTGGAGTGGTTTCATCACGCCCCCGCGCGAGGGCACGTATATCATGTATGCCAACGCGGGTGACAGTTCCTACCGCGTGTGGCTTGACGGTCACATTGTGTTCGACACCTGGGACAGCGAAGTCTCGGGTACGAAACGGGCCGAGATGCACCTGCCGGGCGGCACACCCCTCACGCTCAGGATTGAGTTCCGCAAGACGCGGCACTGGGCGCAGATGCACTTCGGGTGGGAGAGCAAGGACAACATCCGGCGCGAGATTGACGAGGCACTGGCGGCGGTGGAGGGTGCGGACGCGGTGGTAGTGTGCGTCGGATTCAACAAGTCCACCGAGGGCGAGGGATGGGACCGCTCGTTCGCGATGCAGGAAGATATCGATCGGTTTGTCGCGGAAGCCGGCGAGAGGAACCCCAACACCGTGGTGGTGCTGAACGCCGGCGGCAACGTGGACATGTCGGGCTGGATTGACAGAGTGAAAGGGTTGGTGCACGCGTGGTACCCGGGTCAGGAGGGCGGGACGGCGGTGGCGGACGTGCTGTTCGGAGCGGTGAACCCTTCGGCCAAGCTTCCCGCGACATTCGAGGAACATCTCGAAGACCGCTCTTCACATGGCTGCTATCACGACGAGGACGGCGACAAGCACGTGCGACTCATGGACGGTGTGTTCGCCGGGTATCGCCACCACGACAAGACCGGTGTCCCGCCGCGCTTCCCCTTCGGGTTCGGGCTCAGCTACACGACCTTCGAGTACCGCAACCTGTCGCTCTCGGCTTCGCGGATCGGCGAAACCGATACCCTGACTGTCAGCTTCGAAGTGCTCAACACGGGGGCACGGGCCGGCGCCGAGGTGGCGCAGTTGTATATCGCTGACAACGAGTGCCGTCTGCCGCGACCGGCCAAGGAGCTCAAAGGGTTTGCGAAGGTGATGCTGGAACCGGGCGAGGCGGCGCAAGTGATGATTGACCTCGACAGGAGCGCGCTGTCGTTCTACGACCCGGGCAAGCACGGGTGGGTTGTCGAGCCGGGCGAGTTCGAGGTGCTTGTCGGGGCTTCTTCGGCTGATATCCGTCTGCGCGACACGTTCATGCTGGGCGGGGCCAGGACGAAGGCAAAGGCTGAGACTAAGGCGAAGACTCAAGCGAAGGCGAAGACCGGGAGCAAACCCAAGGCCAAGCCCAAGGCAAAGGCCAAACCCAAGGCAAGGGCCAAGCCCAAGGCAAGGGCCAAGCCCAAGGCAGGGGCCAAGCCCAAGGCAGGGGCCAAGCCCAAGGCAGG
>CAZJJT010000661.1:0-2882 GCA_964546395.1 uncultured Fibrobacterota bacterium | reverse complement strand
CAGGTCGCTGAGCATACCGATTGCGCCCGGGATCCGCTTCAGCCCCTCCACTCCCAGCACCTTGTTCGACAGGTCGAGCCGCACCACACGGCCGCCGACCTGGGTGCTCACCGATGCGGCAGGGACGGTGTCCCAGCCGATGCTGTCGAGTATGGCACGCACGACGAGCGTATCGCCGGCATGCCCCTGGGCCTGTTCCAGTTGCGCACCTTCCTGAGCGCCTGTCGGTACCGCCGACAGCAACGCCACCGCAACGACAACGCCAACGGACTTCATGGTTTCACTCCCTTGTGAGTGTCGGGCCGGGGGAACACCTCCCTCTGGGGAAAGTAATGGATCGGCCCCGCCAACGCAAGCGCTTTCGGTGGGCGGCCCGCCCAGCAGGGGTGAAAAGGATGTCACATTGTGCTATATTAATCCCCCAACGGGTCACTGCACCACTCGACGCACGGGTCATTCTACTGCAACTTGTTGTGTTCAAACGCGTTACAGGAATATCGCAACAAGGAGTCCGCATGGCATCGGGTGGCAGCCGCTTCCACGTTGAAGAAGGCTCCCTTGGTATCTACCTCCGCGACATAGCCCGCCACAAGGCTCTTCCGTCGGCAGAAGAAGCCGAGCTGGCTCGGCGGATACGCCGGGATGACCGGGCAGCACTCGAGCGACTCATCAAGGCAAACCTCCGATTCGTCGTCAGCGTGGCCCGCAACTACCAGAACCAGGGCCTTCCACTCGCGGACCTCATCAACGAAGGCAATCTCGGTCTCATACGCGCTGCCCGACGGTTCGACGAGAAGAAGAATTTCAAGTTCATCTCGTACGCGGTCTGGTGGATTCGCCAGTCAATCCTCCAAGGCCTTGCGAAGCAGTCACGTATCGTGAAGGTGCCGCTCAACCAGGTGGGCACCATGCACCGTATCGGCAAGACCCGCGCGAAGCTCGAGCAGAAGCTGCACCGCACGCCCAATCTGCAGGAAGTGGCCGAAGAGCTGGGGATCCCCGAGGATGACGTGCACCACACGTTCAAGGTCGGCAACACGCACGCATCGCTGGACTCACCGATGATGCACGACAGTGACGCCCGGTTGATGGATATCCTCGTGGATGAGAGCCAGGAGGACCCCGAGGAAGCGATTGTGGAGAACTCGTTGCGCGAGGCAATCGACGAGTCTTTGTCGCAACTCAACTGGCGTGAGCGCAGCGTGCTGAAGATGTACTACGGGATCGGCGAAGACACGGCCTACACTCTGGAGGAGATAGGTTCCCAGGTGAACATCACGCGGGAGCGCGTACGCCAGATCAAGGAACGCGCGATCGAGAAACTGAAGAGCTCCAAGCGATGCGAAAACCTTCGCCACAGCTACGCACAGGCGGAGTAGCCGAAGCAGCACCGGGACACCGAAGCGCCTGACACGTCTTCCGTACTACTCAACGCGGATAGCCACGCTTCCCACCAGTCGGAGCACGTCAAGGGCCCCGATGCCGCTGTTGTCGATAAGCAGCGGCACCAGACCGGCAGTTACCGGGAAGCGCCCGAACGACGGGTCCGCGAACACCCACCCCCGCGCGTACCGCACGCCGACCCATGCGTGACCAAGGAACGCCCCCCGCTCGGGCACGTAGATCAGGCCGAACACGACGCTGGCGGGGATCCCCTGTGCGCGCAGGAGAGCCGCGGTGAGCACCGCATGCTCCCCGCAGTCGCCGAAGCCTGCACGAAGTGTCTCAAGCGCACTCGAGTAGGTTGCCGTGGTGCGCTTCTCCAGCCGGCGGTACACGTGCATGCAGGTTGCTTCGATTGCTTCGCACACGCTGTGGTTCCGACCGCCCAGCGAATCGGCCAGCGCGACCAGTGCGGGGTGTGACGATTGCAGTGTGGGAGTGGCGGCAGTATCCGATGGGCACAGTGACACAAGAACTCTTCGTGACTCTCCCGCCGCACACCGCCCGAGAAGCGCCTCCATCGCATATCCGCCATCGGCCCGACGGGTGTAGAACAAGGCCCCGCTCGGCGGCATCTCCGTGCTTCCGTTCAGCCACACCACCACCCGCCGCCCTTCACGAGGCGCCCGGGGCGCAGGAACCGAGAACAGCTCGGTAATCGGGCGAAGCGTCTCGCTGCTGCCGGCACTCCCCGCCATCGCGTCGCGGTACCCCCGTGCCCGTCCCTCGAAGAACGGCGGCAGCGAACGCAGCAGGGTACGTCCCGACGTGTCAGCCACCCAGCGCTCCTCCTTGCCGCTCACGGGGTCGGTGATCGCGAACTCCCACGTGAACCCGTTGGCCCCCCCGGCGGCTTTCACGCAGCGCATGCGCGAGACAAGCGTCTGGCCCGTGGTCAGGTCGTACTGCGACTCCTCCCACGCCTGCCCCTCACTGATACCGCCTTCCCTCAGTGCCCTCAGCAGTTCGCAGGTCTGGTCGATGCGGTCGTCGGGTGCCTGCGCGAGCACGCGCTCAGTGCGTTCGCCCCCGATTATCTGCACGTTGTACCACACATCCCCACGCTGCTCCAGGCGCCATTCGTTCGCGCCGGCGTTGCTGTGAATTGACTGCGTAGCGCTCAGCAGCCCTCCGCCAGGGCCATACCTGCGTCGCTCGTGCACCGACAGCTCCTGCGCCCCCTTCCCGCCGATGTCATCCGGGATTTCCGCGGCCAGGTCGCTCGTTTCCACCACCCCGCCGTCCCTGATCCCGTACAGCGATTCGATGAGCGTGCCGATCCGTGTCCCCATCGCGTACAACTCGAGCGTGTCGGACACGCCGACGCCATCGCACACACCACCGACGGCCCCGGAGAGGGCGCCGCTCAGCACCAACGCGACACACGGCATGGCGTTCATGGCTGCTGGACTCAGGTGGCCGGTTCGCTGCCGGCGCTC
>CAZJJT010000660.1:0-2885 GCA_964546395.1 uncultured Fibrobacterota bacterium | reverse complement strand
GGGCGGCTGTGCGCCCCCGGGGGTTGTGCGTGTTTGGTGGTCTTGGCCGCAGAGGAGGAGCACAGGCATCATGGCAGAAGAGATTGAAGATAGGAGTAGCGTATGGGGCGAGGAGTGGCCCAGACTGCAGCGGTGCGCTGCCGGGCAGTCGACAGTCGATGACGAGATGAAGCAAGGCCAGCGTTTGGCAGGCCCCTCGGCCCTCCCCCCGCCCGAGGGGAGGGCGTGGCACTGGACACGCGACCTCCGGTCGCGAGCCAAACCCCAGCCAGAGAGAACAGGCGCGTCGAGCCGGCCGTGAGTGCAAGGCGGCCGCTTGTGCAGGTCAGCGCGGCACGCAGTGCGCTTCGCGCCTTCCTGCACTGTCGCCGCAGCACGAGCGACCAGCCGGCACGTCGGGCCAACGCACGGGGGTTCTCAGGGGGCCAATGCGCAATGGCCCCCTGAGTCGGGTGCGGTGGCGACCCACCGCGACTTGCCTGCGACCAGGGAGGACAGTGGGGAAAAAGAACCCGGACGGCGCCAGGCCCCGGGGTGCTGTCACGTTCGTTCCCCAATGGGTGGTAGTCGGGCACTTCGTGCCCAGTCGAGTTCTGGTCTTTGCATTGTCGAGCCAGAAGTCGCATGACCGTGCGGCGGTGGCCTGACCGCCTTGCGCGAGCTTTGCCCTGAACCGCGAATCTGTTGACTTTCGAGCCAGAACCGATGATGTTCACGGGGTAGTGGTTCCGGTTGCGGGTCCCGCAGAGGCCGATGCGGGACGTTCAGCGTTGGTTTCGAAGGGCGGTGCACACAAGTCAAGCGGACGAAGATGCCTGGACGGACCAGAAGGAAATACCTATTCGTATCCCGCTACCGATCGGCCTTGACAGCCGACAGTACTGGAGTGTATTATGCATATAAACATTATGTTCGCAACCATAATGTTTGTACGCATACATGTGCTGCAGGAGGGTACGCATGCACGCACTGCATGACAGGCACGCAGAGTTGCAGCGACTCGAGCGGCGCATGGATGCCCCTGAGGGCAGCCTTGTGGTTGTGTGGGGCCGTCGACGTGTGGGCAAGACGCGCATACTTGTCGAATGGGCACGCCAATCCGGCTGTTACACGGTGGCCGACCAGTCTGCCGCATCCATCCAGCGGCGCTATCTTGCCGAGGCCGTATCCCACCGGCTTCCGGGGTTCGGCGCAGCGGACTACCCGGATTGGCAGTCGCTGCTATGGCGTCTGTCCACCGATGCGAAAGCGAACCAGTGGCGTGGCCCCATCGTCTTCGATGAACTCCCGTACCTTGTCATCACTTCGCCCGAGCTGCCCAGCGTACTGCAGAGATGGGTAGACCACGAGTGCAAGCCAAATGGCCTGGTACTCGCCGTGGCCGGGTCCTCCCAGCGCATGATGCAGGGGCTGGTACTTGACTCGTCCGCGCCGCTCTACGGGAGGGCGTCGGAACTGCTTCATCTGGGCCCCCTTCCTGCCGGATACCTGCGCGAGGCCTTTCACTCACTTTCCCCGACTCGCGCCGTAGAGTACTACACCGTACTGGGGGGAGTCCCGTACTACTGGGAACTGGCTCTCGATGCCGGTGAAGACCTCGACAGCATCGTCGACACCATAGCGCTGGACCCGTTGGGACCTCTGCATCGTGAGCCTGACCGGCTGCTGCTTGAGGAATCGCCGCCGGCCCTGTCGCTTCGACCGATCCTTGACTGTGTTGGCCTCGGCGCGCACCGCATCTCGGAAATCGCGGCGCGGCTGGGTGTGCCGGCGAGTTCATTGTCGCGTCAGATGGCGAACCTGCAGGACATGGAGTTGCTCCAGCGGCACATCCCGTTCGGCGAAAACCCGAAATCCAGCAAACGTTCGCTGTATCGCATCGCGGACCCCTTCCACCGGCTCTGGTTCAGAGTTGTCGCCGCGCATCGAGCCGAGCTCGCAACCACGCCGCGAGCAACTCGACTCGCTCTCTGGAGCCGATACCGGGAAGCTCTTGTCGCGCAGACGTGGGAGGATCTGTGCCGTGCCGCGGTGCCATACCTGTCGCGAACCGACACACTGCCTGGCGGGCCTTGGGGTGCGGCCCAGCGGTACTGGCAAGGCAACAACCCCGAATGGGACTGCGTGGCGCAGTCAATCGACCGCGCACAGGTACTCCTCGGGGAATGCAAGTGGTCTTCGACTCAGCACAGCGCCGCCGACCTGCGCCACATGGAATCAGCTGTTCGGGCGAAACCGGTTCCGCCAGTCGCCGCAGCAAAGGGTCCCGTACGTCGAGCCCTCTTCGTCCCGGCTGTCCCGCGCGCGTACCGCCGCTGCTCGGACATGACGCTCGTCACTGCTCAGGACGTGATGACCGCACTGACGTACTGAGCAGCCGCAGTGACGCTCCGCCGCCGGCAAGGTTGTCTATCGCGCCTCGCACGCCGCAGGGGACACAGCTCGGCTGAACCCGCAGGGCTCGGCTACCACACTGAGGAGAACGAAGTGACACTGCGGCGGGAAGATGAAGTTCCTCGCCCGACCCCTGGTCGCGTATCCTGGACAACCGAGTCCAGCGTCACCACGTGGGTGCCCCCCAGCAGCATTGTGCATACCACTGCAGAACCCCGGGGGCTACCCGGCCGAAGGCACCCAACACATCATGCCCTGCGGCTGGCAGCCACAGCTCCGCATCTATTTCTGCACTTGCGCAAACCCGTGGCGACTGGAATATTGTGGTGACGGAAGGGTGGCACGGCATGATTGAGCTGTCCGCGACAGACAGCTGAGCCGCAGAGCGACATCGAGCCGCACAGAAAGGAGTGGTTGCATGGCGCCGGACAAAGAGTTGCCGTTCATGTACCAGGATATCACGCAGGGCAAGTTCATCCAGTGGTCGCTGT
>CAZJJT010000659.1:0-2888 GCA_964546395.1 uncultured Fibrobacterota bacterium | reverse complement strand
AGACGAATTCCGCACTCCCGTGTCGGCTGAACGCAAGTATCTGCCGCACCAGCTCTGCCGCCCTGCGAGCCGCTGCCAGCACGGTCTGCAGGTTCTCGCGTTCGCGGCTCTGAGCCGGAAGGCACTCTGCAGTAAGTTCGGTATAGCCGATGATCGCCTCGAGGATATTGTTGAAGTCGTGTGCGATGCCGCCGGCCAGTACACCGACTGCCTCCAGCTTCTGTGCCTGGCGCAGTTGCTCCTCCAACAGCTTCCGCTCGGACACATCGCTCACGGTGGTGCGACACACAGACACGCCCGCAGTATCCGTACTCACTGTTGCCTCGAACTGCGCCCAGAACACAACCCCACCCTCCCGCTGCATCCTCAGCTCGCAGGTCTGCGCCTGGCGGGTCCCCAGAAGGTTCCTGCGGTGAAGGTAGTAGATGTCCTGGTCCTCCGGGCAGACGTAGTGAGAGAGCGGCTGGCCCACCAGGGCCCGCTTGGCCACGCCAAGCAGGGCGGTCGCCGTAAGGTTGGCCTCGAGAATCAGCCCTGCCTCACTGACAGTCAGGTAGCCTGTCGGGGCCAGGTCGTACAGGTCGAAGTAGCGCGCACGCGATGATTCCAGTTCGGCCTGCGCCTGACGCAGTTCCTCGTTCTGCATCTCCAACTCGATCTGGTGAACCCGCAGTTCGTGGAGCAGGACTGCCGCCTGCGAGGGCGTCAGGGGTTCACGGCTCGGGGACGTGTCTCTCCCCGCCCGTTCCAGCGCACGCGCGCGGAACTCCAGCCCTTCCCCGTCCGGTTTCTCAGCCATCGTGGCCCTCCGCTGCAACACGTTCGGTGGCTGCAGTGCCATAGACTTCACCAGATGCATCAACCAGCACTGTGGCCGTTACCCATACCGGAACAGTCTCCCCGCCCTTCGCCAGCCGAGACATGCGGTACTGGGCGGGTCCGTCGCCTCCTGTCAGGGCTGCCACTCGCGCCAGTACTTCGTCGCGGCAGGCGGGCGCGATGGTATCGCGGATGTTCATCGTGAGCGCCTCGGATTCGCTCCACCCGTACAGCCTCTCCGCACCCGGGTTCCAGGCCAGGATACGCCCGTCCACGTGCTGCACTATGATCGCATCGCGTGAATCGCGTACCACGGCGGCAAGACGAATCACGTCGTTTGCCTGCCGCAAAGCCTCACGCGCATGCACCACCTCGGTAATGTCCACAAGGGTTATCACGGCCCCCTCAATCACGTTCTCCAAAGTCCGGTACGGCTGTATGCGCAGCTGGAACCACTGGCCAGCCCGGCTCTGCACCTCGACTTCCCTGGGCACAAGCGTATCCAGTACTGCCTGCACATCGGCCAGCAGCCGGTCGTAGTCAACAAGGTTGGTGACAATGTCGTTCACCGGACGCCCCACATCGGTGGGAATCAGGTTGATCACCTGTGCCACAGCCGGAGTGAACCGCTGTATGCACAGGTTCATGTCGATGAGAAGTGTCCCGATACCGGTGACAGCCATGAGATTGGCCATGTCGTTGTTCACCCGTGAGAGGTCAACAAACTTGGTCTGCATCTCGGCATTGACCGTGGCCAGTTCCTCGTTCACCGACTGCAGCTCTTCCTTGGAGGTCTCCAGCTCTTCGTTGGTGGACTGCAGTTCCTCATTCACCGACTGCATCTCTTCGTTGGACGACTTGAGCTCCTCGTTGGAGGTCTCCAGCTCCTCGAGCGTGCTCCGGAGGTACTCCTCTTTGGCGCGCAGTTCGTCGCGCAGGGCAGTGACCTGCGCTTCGGATCGGGGTGTCGCTTTGCCCTTGCGGCCCCGGGGTGACATCACGGAGGGGGTCTGCGCGACTGCGACAGGACCCGATTCGTCAAGCACGATCAGGAAGAGTTTCTCGCCCGGGGCAGTACCCGGGCCGGCTGCAACCGGCTCGACTGTCAAATCAACGCGCGTGTACTCGCCGTTGGTCTTGACCCGCACCCCTGGGCGGCGCACGGGTTCTGCATGCACGGCCGCGCGGTGCAGCGCGATGGTCAAGTCCCGCCGAAGCCCTTCGCGAGCCATCTTGACCGCGTTCATGCTCGACTCGCCGGGGGTCGGCTCGAGGTAGAGCCCGGTCCGCCCGTGGAAGTAGAGAATGTCGCCTGTACCGTTCACCAGCAACCCGGCGGCGGCGAAGTGCTGCAGCATGGCTCGCTCGGCCAGCTCACGCATTCGCGACTTGCCGTCGGCAGCCAGGTGTCCCGCGTGCCGCCTGGCGTCGCGCTCGCCGGCAAGCGCGGGTGTCGGCTGCCCAAATACCGGATGGCGCGCGCCACGCAGGTCCCCCTTGCGCTCGTACAACTTTGCCTTGCGGTCGAGCGCGGCGAACAGATCGATATGGTCACCCACGGTTTCCGACGTTCCCAGCAGAAGCACGCCTCCGGGGTTGAGTGCGTAGTGGAACAGCGGGACAAGCCTCTTCTGCAGTTCCGCACCCATGTAGATGAGCAGGTTGCGACAGCTGATCAGGTCGACCTTGGAAAACGGGGGGTCCTTTATCACATCCTGTTCCGAGAACACGAGCATGTCGCGGATACCCTTGTGGATCCGGAACGCACTCCCGTCCGACTCCGGCACGAAGTACCGCGACAGCCTGTCTGCCGACACGTCAGCAGCGATACTGGCAGGGTAGTATCCCGCGCGGGCATGCTCGATAGCATGGCTGTCGATATCGGTGGCAAACACCTGCACCCTGCAGTTCTGCCGCATCGACACCATCTTCTCCTGGATCAGTATGGCGATCGAGTAGGCCTCTTCGCCGGTGGAGCACCCAGGCACCCAGACCCGGATCGGGCCGCCGGCAGGTCTGCTGCTGAGCAGGCGCGGCACAACCACCTCGCCAAGAACGCTGAACACGGC
>CAZJJT010000658.1:0-2891 GCA_964546395.1 uncultured Fibrobacterota bacterium | reverse complement strand
AATTGCAGCGGAAAGCCCGGCGCCCACGGCGCGCGCGTGCGCGCCACACTGTGGGCGGCCGCCCAACACGCGCGACTGGACTAGATCTCGAAGCTCGCGCCCACCGCCGGGTACTCAACCGACTCGTAGCCGTTGCTGCGGAGGCCGTCCCTGAGCGGAATCGCCTGGTCCTCTTCACCGTGCACCAGGAAGATTTTCTTGAGCTTCGACGGCGGCGTCATCTTCGCGTAGTCGAGCAGGTCGCGGCGATCGGCGTGCGCGCTGAACCCGTCCATCACCTTGATCCGGCAGCGCACTTCGTGCTCCTCGCCGAATATCCTCACTCGCTTGGCGCCCTCCACGAGCTTGCGCGCGAGCGTATGCCGTGCCGCGTACCCGACGAACAGCACCACGTTCTTGCGGTCGCCGACGTTGTTGCGCAAGTGATGCAGTATCCGGCCGCCTTCACACATGCCCGATGAGGCGATGATGACGTGTGGGTACGACAGACCGTTGAGCGCCTTGCTGTCCTTGACATCCTCGGTGTACTTGAGGCGGCGAAACCCGAACGGGTCTTCGTTGTCCTTGATGAACGTGCGCTGGGCGGCGCGGTCGAGATCCTCGAGGTGGCGGCGATAGACCTCGGTGGCGCGCGACGCCATGGGGCTATCGACGAATATGGGAATCTCCGGGATACGGTTCTGGTTGAACAGCGAGTGTAGAAGGTAGACGAGCAGTTGCGTGCGGCCGACCGCGAACGAGGGGATGATGACCTTGCCGCCCCCCTTCGCCGTCGCAGTGATAATCTCGGCCAACTCGTCGTCGGAGTCGCCGAACGCGGTGTGCAGGCGGTTGCCGTAGGTACTCTCCATCACGAGCACGTCGAGGTCGCGCAGCCGATTGGGATCGACCTCCAGCGGCACGTTGGTCCGGCCCACGTCCACCGCCACGCCGAGGTGCACCTTGCGGCCCTTCTCCTCGAGTTCCAGCGAGATGCCCGAAGAGCCGAGGATGTGGCCGGCGTTGCGGAACCGCGCGGTGACACCGGGGACGATGTCAATGCGCGTGTCGTACTCGACCGGACGGAAGTGCTCAATGGAGGCCTCCGCATCGGCAATCGTGTACAGCGGCTTGATTGGCGGCTCGTGGTGTTTGGCACGGATCTTGTTGACGAAGACCGCGTCGCGTTCCTGCAGGTACGCCGAGTCTTTCAGCATGATCTTGCACAACTCGGTGGTGGCCTCGGTGGTGTAGACCGACCCCTTGAACCCCTCTTTCACGAGGTGCGGAATGCTGCCGCTGTGGTCCATGTGGGCGTGGGTAATCAGCACGGCATCGATTGTCCTGGGATCGAACAGGAACTTCTCGTTCTTGCCGCGCGCTTCCTCACGCCGTCCCTGGAACATCCCGCAGTCCACCAGCACCTTCCGGCCGTTGACCGATATCAGGTACTGCGACCCGGTGACTTCCTGAGCTGCTCCGCAGAACTGGATCTTCACGTACGGTCCGCCTCCTTGCTACGCGCCCAGCAATCCCCGCATCATGATCGCCGCAATCAGTGACAGGATCGCGTAGAATTCAGGATACGCGGCAAGTATCATCGTCTTACCGAATACGTCATGGCCGCCGCCAACCGCGGCGATACCGTTCGCGCACACTTCGCCCTGCTTGATTGCCGAAATGAGCGTTGCCAGACCCAGCGCGATACCCGCGCCCAGGGTGACCGCGCCCTGCATCACGGTAAGCGAACTGCCGATGCTGGCAAGTGCGCCACGAAACACGATGAATCCGACGAGCCCGTAGAGTCCCTGCGTTGCGGGAAGACCCGCGAGCACCATGCCCACGCCGAAGCTTTCCGGCTTCTTCTTCAGCATCCCGACCACCGCGGCGCCGCCGATTGACGTACCGATGGCGGAACCACACCCCGACATACCCACCATCATACCCAACCCTACCATGGACATCACCTGACCCCAGCTCATACCATGCCTCCTTCACGGACCCGTGTTGGTTATTCCGTACCCGGCACCTGGAAAGGGGCGAACGCACGGCCCCCGCCTCTGAATTCCAGGTTCTTATAGAACTCGACAAATGTCAAACGAAGCGAGTGCACAAACGACCCGAGCAGTGCCAGTGCGAAGTTGATCGTGTGCCCCAGCACCAGGATCAGGACCGCCGCTGCGATGAGCAGCGGTTTGTACCACACCGCTGCCTCGGGAACTACCATGAATGCGATGTCGTTGAACGCCGCGCCGAGCATGCCCCCGGCCAGTCCGAGCGCGAAGAGCCTGAGGTACGAGAGCCCGTCGCCCATGATCCCCGTCGCGAACTGGTAGAGGTCCCACACGCCGACACCGAAGCGGGGCAGCACTCTCTTGTCCGGACTTCCCAGGAACAGCAGCAACAACACTCCCGCGCCCATGAGCGCCCATTCCGTGCGGGGAGGAAGTGACGCTATCGATTCCCCGAGGGCCAGCACACCGAATGAGAACGTGCGCAGGTCGATGAAGTTGATGCGGACCATGAGAACCGCCACGCCCGCGGTCAGCAACAGGCGCGCGAGCGGACCGAAGGCAAACATGACACCCCGCGCCCGCACACGGTTGACGCCGTTCAGGACAATTCCCAGCAGTATCTGCAGCACACCCAGGTACACCGCAAAGGGCATGGCGGGGAACGTCGTTCCCGCTTCGCCCTCCACCGGCGCGAGGGGCGCGAGGGACGCATACGACGACAGGAACCCCTTGCTGCCGGGCACATCGAATACCGCATGCCCGAAACACGTGTTCAGAAGCGTGCCGCTCACCGATGCCAGCACGCCGAGTACCACCAGAAGCCAGAGAATGCCGCGCACAGTTGCCGATGCACGGCGCATCGAATTCTCGTTGCGGCAAAGGTGAGGTTATGGACGA
>CAZJJT010000657.1:0-2893 GCA_964546395.1 uncultured Fibrobacterota bacterium | reverse complement strand
CATGGCGTAGCTGGGTGTTGCCACGAGCGCCGTCGCCTTGTAGTCCTTCATGATCTGGTTCTGGTCGGCCACGCGGCTGGCGGCGGCGGAAGCAGGGATCACCGACGCGCCCAGCAGCTCGGCGCCGTAGTGGAACCCAAGCCCGCCCGTAAACAGCCCATACGTGAACGCCACCTGCAGAACATCCTGCTCACCGAGGCCCACGGCGCACAGCTGGCGCGCCACCAGCTCGGACCACACGCGCACATCGTTGCGTGTGCACCCGGTCACGATAGGAGAACCGGTCGTGCCGGAAGTTGCGTGCAGGCGTACGATGTCGCGCAGCGGCAGCGCGAACATGTCGTACGGGTAGGCCCGGCGAAGGTCCTCCTTGGTAGTGAACGGCAGTTCGCGGATATCGCCGATGCAGCGAACGCGACCGATATCCACCTGTTGGGCATCGAACGCCGACTTGTAGAATGCCACATTGCGGTACACGCGGTTGAGCGTGGCCTGCAGCCGCTCGATCTGCAGCTGTTCGAGTTCGACGCGCGGCAAGGTCTCGACTGACTGATGGTACATCATATGGCCGCCCTTCCATGAAGCGCATTACTCATCGATGCGCTCGTATTCTTTGCCGAGGTATGCACGCTGCACTTCCTTGTTCCCGAGCAGTTCCGCGGCCGTCTCTTCGAGCACGATCTGGCCCGTTTCAATAACGTAGCCGCGGTCGGCAATCGCCAGCGCGGCGCGCGCGTTCTGCTCCACAAGCAGGATCGTATTGCCCGCCTCGCGCAGCTTCACAATTGCCGCGAAGATATCCCTGACTACCAGCGGCGCGAGGCCCATGGACGGCTCGTCGAGCATCAGCAGTTTCGGCCGTGCCATCAGCGCCCGCCCCATCGCCAGCATCTGCTGCTCGCCCCCCGAAAGCGTCCCCGCGAGCTGCGAACACCGTTCATGCAGGCGCGGGAACAGCCGGCAGACTTCATCGAGCGACTCGCCTACCGCCGCACTCCCGTCCCTGCGCAGGCGCGAGAACGCCCCGAGCATGAGGTTCTCGCGCACGGTAAGAGGCGCGAACACCTGCCGGCCTTCAGGCACCAGGCTGCAGCCCGCCCGCACCATGGCCTCGGCGCCTGCCCCGCCCATCGACGTGCCGCCGAACACGATGTCGCCTGCCTGCGGGCGAAGCAAGCCGGCGACAGTCGCCAGGAGTGTCGTCTTGCCCGCACCGTTCGCTCCGATAATGGCGACGATCTCGCCAGGCTGCACGTGCAGTGACACGCCGCGGAGCACGCGCAGCTTGCCGTAGCCGGCGTCGATGCTGCGCACCCTAAGCATGCTCATCCCCCAGGTATACCCGTACCACCTCAGGGTCACGCTGCACCTCGCGGGGAGTTCCCCGTGCGATGCGCTCGCCGTTGCTGAGCACCACCACCGTGTCCGATATGTCCATCACCAGTGACATGTCGTGCTCAACCAGCAGGACCGTGATCCCGTCGTCGCGGATCCGTCTGATCATCGCACCAACCGCCGCCGTTTCGTGCATATTGAGGCCCGCCGCCGGCTCGTCAAGCAGCACGAGCGTGGGCTCCGAGGCCAGGGCCCGGGCCAGTTCGACGGCACGCTGCTGGCCGAATGCCAGGTCACCGGCGGGGCGGTCATGGAGAGCGGCGATGTCGAGACGCTCGAGCAGGGCCATAGCGCGCTCGCGGCTGCGCCGCTCCTCGGCGGCGGCGCTCCGCAGCGCCAGCATACCGGCCAGCAAGCCGGCGCGTGTGCGGCGGTGGTGGCCCACCAGCACGTTGTCGATCACCGGGAGGCGGGGGAAGATTTTGACATTCTGGAATGTGCGGGAGATGCCGCAAGCGGCCACGCGGTGCGGCGGCTGCCCGGAAATCGAGCGGCTGCGGAACCTGATGTCGCCACTGTCGGGACGGAGGCTGCCGCCGATACAGTTGAACAGGGTGGTCTTGCCTGCGCCGTTCGGCCCGATGAGCGCCGTGATCGACCCCTCGTCGACTCCGAATGACACGGCGTTTACCGCGTGGAGGCCGCCGAAGCTGCGGCAGAGATCCCGAATCTCAAGCAGTGCCATGCTCGGTCCTCCCTGGTCGCAGCCGCGCGACGAGAGACTGCGCCACGGGGCTGCGGGCGATCCCGTCCGGCGCAAAGAGCATGACGGCAACCAGTATCGCCCCGAACACCGCGTCGTCGTAGCTCCCGAAGTAGCCGCGTAGCGAAAGGAAGTTCAGCAGGAGGCCCCAGCCTACCACGCCCCACAGGTTCGCCATGCCTCCCACCGCCACGATTGCGACATAGCGCACCGATTTCATCACCCCGGCTTCGGAGGGACCGATGCCTCCGTTGTAGTGCGTAAGCAGCACTCCGCCCACCGCAGCGCAGACGGCGCTCAGCACGAAGACATGCTGTTTGAGACGCGCGGTGTGTACGCCCATGGCCGCAGCGGCTTCCTCGTTGCCGTGGATAGCGGCGAGCGCGCGGCCGACACGGGAGTGAACGAGGTTGATACAGAGCACGAGCATAACCGCAAGCAGCCCCCACGCCACGTAGAAGTTGAGCACGCGCAGGTCGCGATCGCCGCTTACCGTGACCCACGGCAGAAGGCCGAACGGCGGTACGTCGGATATCCCGTCGGCTTCACCGAAGATCCGGCCACCCAGAAGCACGCGGTAGATGATGAGGCCGAAGCCCAGCGTGGCCATCGCCAGGTAGTGGCCGCGCAGTTTGAGCACAGGGACCGCGATGAGGTATCCGAGCGCCACCGTGATTGCCACGGCAAGCAGCAGTGCAATCCAGGGGGAGAGGTAGGCGAGCTCACGCCCGTACGGGTCGACCCGGTGCAACAGCAGGCCCAGCGCCGACAGCGCCTTGCCCGCAGGGCTTGCCG
>CAZJJT010000656.1:0-2897 GCA_964546395.1 uncultured Fibrobacterota bacterium | reverse complement strand
CGGGCTGAAGATGGACGACTACGACGCGTTTCTCGCCGACAGCGGGTACGGCCACCGTGCCTACACCCACGGCCTGGGCAACAACCAGTACGGTCTGCGGCTCAGCCCCGTGCCCGAACCGTACACCACCACGCACTGGACAGCGCAGAAAGCAATGGAGTGTGTCGAGCGCCGCGATCCCACCCGCCCGCTGTTCCTCTACGTCTCGTTCGACAAGCCGCACCCGCCGGTTACACCTCCGGCCGAGTACTACGAGCTGTACCGTGACGCCGTGTTCGGGCCGCCGGCAATGGGGGAGTGGCTTGCCGCGAAGAAACCGTCACGGGTCCAGTCCCTCAACCTGAGAAACGACGTCGAGGGTATCATCGCCCACCCGCTCGTGTACCAGCAGACCTGCCGCGGGTTCGCCGCGATGATTACGCACATCGACAGCATGATCGGTGTGATTCTTGGACAGCTCCGCGAACACGGCCTGCTGCACGACACGCACGTGATACTGACGAGTGACCACGGTGACCAGATGTTCGACCACACCAACGCAGCCAAGGGCGACTACTTCCGCGGCTCCTGCAATGTCCCTCTCATTGTCACCCCCTCTGCATCCTGGCGCGCCGAGCGCAGCATGCAGCCTGGCCAGGTCGATGCCACGACACCGGTTGGGCTGATGGATGTCATGCCGACGGTCCTGGATCTGTGCCGCGTTGACATTCCAGACACCGTCGAGGGCCAGAGCCTGGCCCCCAGATGCACCAGCGGCACAGCCGCGTTCCGCAGCCACAGCTTCGGCCGGTCTGACTGCAGCGTCGCGGTTACCGACGGACGCCACGTGTACCAGTGGTTCTTCGACGATGACTACGAGTTTCTGTTCGACCGCCGGACCGATCCCCGCGAGGAACACGACCTGAGCGACAGCCCCGACCACGCAGCACTGAAAGCCTCGCTGCGCGACTCCCTCGCACAGTGGCTTGTGCGCAAGGGGGATGAGCTGGCCAGGGACGGGAGCGTCAGACCCAAACCGCGAGACCACCGGCTGGACCGCGCCCGCGCGAACAACATCTGGAACAACCGCGGGAGGCATTGACCGCAGAAGGTGTTCGTACTGCCGTTGTGTCCCGCGTGTGCTTCTCGAGCTATTTTCCCGCACCTGCCTGTATCCGGGCACGTCACAACACTACTCGGGGGTCGTGTCTCGTGCATTCCGTACTACACATCGCTGTCGTATTCGCGCTCTGCGCGGCTTCCCTCTCCGCCGCCTCCAAACCCTCCGGCGTCTTCGGAAGCCACATGGTGCTGCAGCGCAACAAGCCGATACATGTGTGGGGGACGGCTGCACCGGGTGAGAAGGTGCGGGTGAGCATCGAGGGGCAGAGCGACAAGGCCACGGCGAAGCGCGACAGCACGTGGCACGTCACGCTCAAGCCCATGGCGGCAGGTGGGCCCTACGAGATGCGCATTGTCGGCAACGACACCACGACGTTCACGGATGTCATGGTGGGGGAGGTGTGGCTCTGCTCAGGTCAGTCGAACATGCAGTTCAGCCTGGCGGGTGCGATCAACGGCACAGAGGAAGTGAAGAACGCCACACACGACAGCATCAGGCTGTTCACGGTTCCCAATACGGTGGCATCGACACCGCAGCGCAACGTCGGCGGGCGGTGGGACCGCTGCTCGCCCCAGACAGTCTCCGCGTTCTCCGCGGTGGGCTACTTCTTCGGCCGCATGCTCAACCAGGAACTTGGTGTGCCCGTCGGACTCATCAACTCCTCCTGGGGCGGCACACCGGCGGAAGCGTGGACGGATGAGCAGCGCCTGAAAGGCGATACGCTGTACGACGGGATCTACGCAGAGCTCGCCCGCCGCAACTCGATAGCCGACACCAACCGCGCCCGGTTCGAGGAAGCGTTGAGGAAGTACGAAGCGTGGCATGCCGAGTTCATTGCAGCCAACGGTCCTATCCCCGCCGAATACCCCGACCCGGGCAACAGCGGCTTTGACAGCGGGTGGGCACGAGCCGACTTCGACGATGCCGCATGGGAAACCGCGCGCATGCCGGCCAGCTACGAGCGGGGACTCAGCCTGCATATCGACGGTGCGGTGTGGTTCCGCACGACTGTCGATGTGCCGGCCCAGATGGCGGGCAGGGACCTGACGCTCTCGCTGGGCGCAATCGATGACTTCGATGTGACCTATGTCAATGGGACACTGGTGGGTGCCACCGGCCGGGAGACCCCGTCGTTCTGGTCGCACAAGCGGGTGTACATGGTGCCGGGTGCGCTTGTGAAGGAAGGCGCGAATGTCATCGCGGTGCGCGTCTTCGACCACACCGGGGGCGGCGGATTCGTCGGGCGGCCGGCCGAGCTTTCGCTGAGTGTCCCCGGGGCCGGTTCTCTGCTCAGCATCTCGCTGGCAACCGACTGGCGCTACCATGTCGAGATTGCGCTCTGCCCGGCTTCACCACCCTCGATGAGGGGCGGCTATCCGCCCATGCACGTGCCGGCGGCACTGTACAACGCGATGATTCATCCGCTGGCGCCGTTCGGTATTGCCGGCGCGATCTGGTACCAGGGCGAAGCCAACGCCGGGCGCGCCTGGCAGTACCGTCGCCTTCTGCCGACCATGATCGACAGCTGGCGCGCGCTGTGGAACCAGGGCCCCTTCCCGTTCGGTATCGTGCAGCTTGCCAACTTCATGGAGCGTTTCGACAAGCCCGGCAACGAGGAGTGGGCCGAGCTGCGCGAAGCGCAGCACATGACTGCGCGAGCCGACACAAACTGCGGCGAAGCCGTAATCATCGATAGTGGTGAGGAGAAGGATATCCATCCGAAGAACAAGCAGGATGTGGGCAAGCGGCTGGCGCTCTGGGCCCTGGCAACCGTCTACGGCAAGGACATCGTGTA
>CAZJJT010000655.1:0-2901 GCA_964546395.1 uncultured Fibrobacterota bacterium | reverse complement strand
TTCATATCCCCTGGCCGACCTGCGTTCCTGCTTCGGCGTGGTGCCGCAGGACCCGTTCATCTTTCAGGGCACTATCCTCGACAATGTCAAGGTGACCCGTCCCGACGCATCGGAAGAGGAACTGCGCGAGGCGCTCGAGATGTCGTATGTGAGTGAGTTTGTCGAGCACCTTCCCAACGGCGCCAACACGCAGGTGGGGGAGGGGGGCGCGAGCCTTTCGGGCGGCCAGCGGCAGCGCGTGGCCATCGCCCGGGCAATCCTCTCGCGCTCGCAGTACTACATATTCGACGAGGCCACCTCGGCACTCGACAACGAGTCGGAGCGCCGCATCCAGGCGGCCATGGAACGGGTGATGAAAGGGCACACCACGTTCATCATCGCCCACCGCCTTTCCACTATCCGCAACGTCGACCGCGTGCTCGTGTTCAACCGCGGGCGTGTGGTGCAGGACGGGAGCTACGCAGAACTGGCATCTGCCGAGGGGCTGTTCCGCGAGCTGCTTCGCTCGGCTGAAGGCGACGGGGACGGCACGGCACAAGGAGTTCTGTAGGCAGTTGGGGCCTGCCGCACGCCCCGCGGGCATGCGGCACCGCGCTATCCGCTGCTATGCGGTGCACACGGTGCCCCGCATATACGCTCCTATCGCTGGCCCAACAGCAGACGGCACCCGACAGCCCCTGTACTCACCAACCGATCGGCAGCTAAACCGTTTGCAGTCTTCGGTGCAGATCGTCTGCATCCACTGCTGTTGTGTGATCATACATGATGGATATGTTCGCTGCCGCCGTTTCCACACCGGCAACGCTTTCTGCACGGATCTCTTGCCGCCCAAGGCGGGATCAGGTATCATTACTGGTGAGAAAGGGGCGAGGGCCCATGCTCAGCGTGTTCGAGTTCACCGACTACCGCGCGTTCCTCAACGCGTACTATCAGGAACGTAAGCGGGCCAACGGTGGTTTTTCGTACCAGTGCCTGGCTCGTCAGGCAGGATTGGGTAACAAGGGCTATCTCCACAACGTGTTGTCGGGCCAGCGGACACTGTCGCGTACGGCGGCAGAGAAACTTGCCCGGGTCGTTGCACCGTCATCAGCCGAGTCCGCCTACTTCGAAATCCTGGTAGCGTTCAACCATGCACGTACGCAGCGCGAACGCGAGCGGTTGTTGGGACAGATGAACGGTATTAGAAGCAACCGCTCGGACGTGCGGCGCATACGGGAACTGCGGCGCGACCAGCACGATTTCTACGCGCAGTGGTACCACACGGTGGTGTGGTCGCTGCTGGGGATGTACCGGTTCCGCGACGACTACCGGTGGCTTGCTGCGAAGGTCCGTCCGGCAATCGGGGTGCGGCAGGCACGGCAATCGGTGGCGTTACTCGAACGTCTGGGCCTTGTTTCGAGGACCGCGGCCGGGTACTGCCGCACAACCGATACGCTGGTCAAACCCAGTGCCGAAGTTTCGCGTGTCGCGTTGCACCAACTCCACCTTGCCAACGCCGAGCTTGGAAAGCGGGCTATTGATGACTTCGCGCCGGCCACAAGAGATGTCACGGCCCTGACACTTGGGGTGTCCGAGAAGGGCTACGCGCGAATCCGGGAAGAGGTGTCGGCATTGCGCGCGCGGCTGCTGGCGATTGTGGCCGAAGATAAGGGTTCCACCGATGTCTACCAATGCAACTTCCAGGTGTTTCCGGTAAGTGATACGAAGCGCAAGGGGAAACTGATATGAAATGTGCACGAACATGTGTTGCAGCGCTGGCACTGCTGTGTCTGTGGTGCTCAAGCGACGGACCCACCACGGCGGGGAATGGTTCCGAGGTCCCAAACGCGGCTATCGGTGCACTGGTATACCCCGACGGTTCGCCGGCCGCGGGCGCAACTGTCAGCGCGTACCCGAGTGGGGCTGACCCCCGCTCAAGCGCCCCGGCGGCGTCGGTAACAACGGTGGCCGATGGGAGTTACCTGTTCAGTGGCCTTGCCGCCGGGAGCTACAACATCCTGAGTGTGCACGACAGCGCAAGGTCTTATTCGGACTCTGTTGGCATTTCTGACGATGATACCACGTACCTGCCAACGGATACGCTGTATGCCCCGGGAACAGTGTGCGGTGTTGCGAAGTTGGTGGGGGACATGTTCGCCGCTCCTGTCTACGTGCTTGCGCTTGGGACAGGCATGTTTGTGGAAGCTGACACGGCAGGACGGTTCTGTCTAGAGGAGATGGCGGCCGGGACGTACCGCGTGCGCGTCCTAACGACTGCCACGGGCTACGCGCCGAGAGATGCCGAAATCACCGTTGTCTCGCGAGAAGTGTTGACACTACAGGACACTCTGTGGCTTGCCACAGTGGTGATGCCACCACCCGGTCCACTCGTGGTTGCATACGACACATTGCGGCAGACTGCAGTGGTAACGTGGGGTGCAGTGGATACCGGGACGCTTGATCACTACCTCGTCTACAGGGAGCACTCTGACTCGTCGCGAGTCGTGCTGAGTCACTTCCCCTTGGTAGACACGTTCTACCGTGACTCCCAATTTGTCCTGGATGCCACGTACACCTACTGGGTTGGCGCTGTTGATACCGCAGGAAATGAGGGGCACTTGAGCAACGGGAGCACACTCCTTGCGGCAAGCGCGTTCCTGCCCAAGCCGGATACCGTTGGCTGTTCTGGCCTTGGTGACAGTTGCTATACGCAACCGCTGGGGGTGGCGGTGGGGAGAGGGGGACGGGCGTACGTGCTGGACGGAGGACGACAGCGTCTGCTTGTGTACGGGGCAGACGGCACCATGCTTTCTGCGACCGAGATCCTGGGCTCGGGAAGGGCCCACATCGTGGATGTTGCCGCAGACGAAGGCGGTTCAGTCTATGTCAGTGAGCGGAGCAACGGGGTGGTACTGTGCTTCG
>CAZJJT010000654.1:0-2904 GCA_964546395.1 uncultured Fibrobacterota bacterium | reverse complement strand
GGAGGAAATCGCGGAGGCTGTACTGGTCGCGGAAATTGCCCTGCGCTGCCAGCAACCCGTTGTGGATCATGCTTGCGGCCGGGTTGCGCGCATTCACCAGGTCGTTGGGATCCATGTCCACGCGCGCGAAGACGGTCAACCGACCGTCCAGCGCCCCGGCGTCACCCTTCACCTGTCTGATACCGAACAACACTAGCTTTCGTTCCCTTCAGAGTGTGGCGCCGGCTTCGCCGGCACGCGGCCCGCCCGCGCCAGTACGAAGAACCCCACTCCCATCAGAACATAGCGGCTGAAGACCATGTCCACGCCTGCGGCAGCCTCGAGTGCAGACCCCGCCATGGCCGGCAGCAGGGCCAGCAATGCCCTGCGCAGACTGTCCTGTGCACCGCCGAACGGATTCAATATAAATGCCGCAATGAAGAAGAACGGAAGCGCTGTCAGCGCCTTGTACAGTTGCACCAGCAGGCACCACTGGCACAACATGGCCCACACATAGAGCCACCGTGACACAAGGAAGCGCCGGAGCGAGCCGAGGTCGAGGCGCATCTCCTCTGTGTCGCCGAACGCCCTGTCCCAGCGAAGCAGCTCGTACCGCGTACGCGAACCGACTGCCACGAGGGCCTCGCGGCCCAGCACCAGACACATCGGGCGACTCTCGGAGAGTGCCGCGGTGTCGAACACCACCGTCGACTCCGGCACCGCGGCGAACACGTCGGGAAGACCGGGGAACGCGGCCTGGAGCGCCGCACGCACGTACGATACAGGCGGGACGCCGGTGCCTGTGTCCCGCACCAACTCCCCCCCCCGCACCACGCAGCCCGCGCTCACCCGCGACAACGCACGGGCCAGACTGCCCTCGCCGCTCAGTGCATGGTACGTGCGAAACGCCGAACCGGCAACGGCGGCAAGCAACAGCCACAAGGCCAGCAACCCCGCGGCCCGGCGTACCGTCCGGCAGCCCGAGCCGCGCAGAAAGGCTGCGTCAAACAGCACCCGGTGCAGCGCGGTAAATGGGTTCACGCCTGTGGGTGCAGCACTTTCTTCACCACCGGAGCCGATATCCGGTCATACTCCGGAAGCGTACCGATAAGCGGCCTCGCGTAGTTCTTGAACGCCTCGGTCACCGTTGAGTTCTTCACATCGATGAACTCGTCGGGCATCGGCTTGGTATGCCGCGCCACGGTCTCAAGCGGTGTGAGGAAGTACTCGACCGAGTAGTCGCCCGTGCGGCGGATCGCCACACTGCCATCGACGTTATGCCACACCGAGAACTGCACCGCCTTCTCGCCCACCTCGCGCGCTTCCTGCGCGTCCACCTCCGAGACACACCCCAGGTAGCTGCGCTGCAGGTAGCCGAACGTGTCGGCCCGCACCCGCTTGATCTTCAGTTTGCTCTTCACCAGGTCGCTCAACTGGTCACCCAGCGCGCCCGAGCCCGACAGCTGTACGTTGCCGTGCGCATCCCGCTCCCCGCCCTTGATCAGCGATGCCACAATCGGCTCGCCCGCCGCGTTCACAATCCCCTCGGAGACCGCCACAATGCATCGGCCGTGTTCCTTGTACGCCCTGTCGACATCGGCAAGGAACGTGTCGGCGGCGAACGGTTTCTCCGGCACATAGATGAGGTGCGGTCCGTCATCCGGGTACTTCCGGGCGAACACGCTTGTCGCGGTCAGGAACCCCGCGTTGCGGCCCATGATGACAGCGATATACACTCCCGGGAGGCTGCGGTTATCGAGGTTGGCGCCGGCGAACGCGCTGGCCACGAACCGCCCCGCCGAACCGAACCCCGGGCAGTGGTCGGTGACACGAAGGTCGTTGTCGATCGTCTTGGGGACATGGATCACGCGGAGTTCGTAGCCCGCGGCACGCGCATTCTCGTTGACTATCCGGCAGGTATCAGCCGAGTCGTTGCCGCCACAGTAATAGAAGTAGCGGACCTCGTGCGCTTTCAGCACCTCGAAGATCTTCGCGCAGTACTCCTCGTCGGGTTTGTCTCGCGTGGAGAGCATGGCCGAAGAGGGTGTGCGGGCCGCCATCTCGAGGTTATGCGTGGTGGCTTGCGTCAGGTCAACGAATTCCTCGTCCACGACCCCGCGTACACCATGCAGCGCACCGTAGATGTTGTCAATCCAGGGTTACATGCGCGCCTGCAGCACCACGCCCACCAGGCTCTGGTTGATAACCGCGGTGGGACCTCCGCCCTGCGCCACGACCGCCTTGCCCTTCAGTTGCTGTCCCACGTGACACTCCTTTGCAGTGGTGAACTCCCGTTGGCGCCGCTACCTGTTGTCTATGAGCACCGGTACAGCCCCGATTCCTCCCGAACCAGATCTACCTTGTCAACGATGTCGTACTGCAGATTGTACACTGTCGCGCGCACCGAACGGTCCTGGACATCGACAAGGCCGAACGAAGCTGGCACGAGCTTGTCCTGCTCCGCCTTGAGGTGCCCGGGGTTCATGTACAGCCGTCCGTCGTCAAGACGCAGTTCCGGCCGGTGTGTGTGACCGTGCAGGATAATGTCGGCCGAGGTACGATCGCTGTCCGACAGGTCTTTTTCGATACAGTGCACCAGCAGCAGTCGCACCCCCTGGACCGATTCGGTGAGCGTGGCAGGAATCGTGCCGTCACGATACCCCTGGTGGTACACGCCGGGAACCTGCAGCACGTCCTGGAAGACCTCCTCGAGTGCCGCGACGTCATCGTAGTCATCCCCAAGGTGACACAGCAGTGAGATGCCCTGGCGCCCCGACAGCCATTCCACCACCCGCGTGAGCAGGCCGGTGTTCCGGTGCGTGTCGCTCACGATCCCGATTTTCATAGCTCACTCCCGGTCGCGCGGAACTGGGTCGGTCTAGCGGCCGCGTGCCGCCTGCAGCCGCGCCACCATTCCGTCGTATC
>CAZJJT010000653.1:0-2906 GCA_964546395.1 uncultured Fibrobacterota bacterium | reverse complement strand
CTCGCCTGTCCGGCCTCGCCGGTGCACTACCAGTACAACCCGGTGAAGACGATCAAGACGAGCGTGATGGGTGCTATCAACGTGCTCGGCCTGGCCAAGCGCGTACACGCGCGCGTCCTGCAGGCGTCCACCTCCGAAGTGTACGGGGACCCCTCGATGCACCCCCAGCCCGAGAGCTACTGGGGCAACGTTAATCCGATCGGCATCCGCTCGTGCTACGATGAGGGCAAGCGCGTTGCCGAGACGCTGTTCTTCGACTACCATCGCCAGAACAAGGTCGATATCCGGGTGATGCGCATATTCAACACGTACGGTCCGCGGATGCACCCCAATGACGGCAGGGTGGTCTCGAATTTCATCGTGCAGGCCCTGCACAACGAGGCCATTACGGTGTACGGGGACGGTGATCAGACGCGGTCGTTCTGCTACGTGGACGACCTGGTGGAAGGGATGGTGCGGCTGATGGAAGCCGATGGTCTTACCGGGCCGGTCAACATCGGCAATCCCGACGAGTTCACTATCCGTGAACTGGCCGAGAACGTGATCCGCTTGACCGGCAGTTCTTCCACCATCGTGTACCGCCCGCTGCCCGCCGATGACCCGCGGCAGCGCAGGCCTGACATCGCGCTGGCACACGCCGCCCTCGGGTGGGAACCGACGGTGAAACTGGAGGACGGGCTCCGGCGCACGATCGACCACTTCCGAACCGAGCTTGCACACGGAGGATAACGTGTCTTCATACAACCCCGCGGAAATCGAACCCAGGTGGCAGCGGTTCTGGGAGGAGCAGGGCGTGTACCATGCCGCCGACACGTCCGACAAACCCAAGTACTACGTACTGATAGAGTTCCCGTACCCCTCCGGCGAAGGGCTGCACGTGGGACACCCGCGCAGCTACACGGCGCTGGACGTCGTGGCCCGCAAGCGGCGCATGCAGGGCTGCAACGTGCTGTACCCGATTGGTTGGGATGCATTCGGGCTTCCCACCGAGAACTTCGCAATCAAAACCGGCCAGCACCCGCGCGTGGTAACCCAACGCAACGTCGGGCGGTTCCGTGAGCAGCTCAAGCGCCTGGGGTTCTCGTTCGACTGGTCGCGTGAAGTTGACACGACCGATCCGAAGTACTACCGGTGGACGCAGTGGATATTTCTGAAGCTCTGGGAGAAGGGGTTGGCCTACAAGGCCGAGATCCCCATCAACTGGTGCACCTCGTGCGCAATCGGGCTGGCCAACGAGGAAGTGGTGGGCGGCGTGTGCGAGCGCTGCGGCGGCCAGGTGGTGCGGAAGGTGAAGAGCCAGTGGATGCTGGCCATCACGAAGTACGCCCAGCGGCTGTTGGATGATCTCGGTACAGTCGATTTCCTCGACCGCATACGTATTCAGCAGGCCAACTGGATCGGTCGTTCCACCGGTGCCGAAGTGGATTTCGCGGTGCGGGCGCCCGACGGTGGCGCACGTGCCATGCGGATCTTCACCACGCGCCCCGACACGCTGTTCGGGGTCACCTACATGGTGCTGGCGCCCGAGCACCCGCTGGTGGCTGAGCTGCTGCCGCAGTGTGCCAATGCCTCGGAGGTGCAGGCCTACGTCGACGCCGCGGCGCGCAAGTCGGATTTCGAGCGCACCGAAGTGGCCAAGGAGGTGAGCGGCGTCGAGATGAAGGGAGTGTCGGCACTGAATCCGGCCACGAAGACGACGGTGCCGATCTGGGTCGCCGACTACGTACTGATATCCTATGGCACGGGCGCGATCATGGCGGTGCCGGGCCACGACGAGCGTGACTGGCGTTTCGCGCGCACGTTCGCCCTGCCTGTCATCGAAGTCATCTCGGGCGGCGACGTGACGAAGGAAGCGTTCACCGATATCGACAGTGGCACGCTGGTGAATTCGGGACCGCTGAACGGGCTGCCCCCTTCCGAAGCCATCGTCAAGATGACCGGCATCGTCGAGTCGGAGGGCTACGGCAAAGCGTCGGTGCAGTTCCGCCTGCGCGACTGGGTCTTCAGCCGTCAGCGCTACTGGGGTGAGCCGATTCCCATGGTGCACTGCCCGTCGTGCGGATGGGTGCCGATGCCCGAATCGCAGCTGCCGCTGGTACTGCCCGAGGTCGAGCAGTACAAGCCCTCCGAAACCGGTGAGTCGCCGCTGTCGCTGCTGAGCGACTGGGTGAGGACCACGTGTCCGAAGTGCGGCGGGCCGGCCGAGCGCGAGACCGATACCATGCCCAACTGGGCCGGCTCCTCGTGGTACTTCCTGCGCTATGTCGACCCGCGCAACGACACCGCGCTGGCTTCGGAGCAGAGCCTGGAATACTGGACTCCGGTGGACTGGTACAACGGGGGCATGGAGCACACCACGCTGCACCTGTTGTACTCGCGCTTCTGGCACAAGTTCCTCTACGACATCGGCGTGGTGCCGAGCGCGGAGCCCTATCGCAAGCGCACCTCCCACGGACTCATCCTCGGGGAGAACGGGGAGAAGATGTCGAAGTCGCGGGGTAACGTCGTGAACCCCGACGACGTGGTCGAGCGTTTCGGGGCCGACGCCTTCCGCCTCTACGAGGTCTTCATGGGGGCGTTCGACCAGCCCATCCCATGGAGCACCAACGGGCTCGTCGGGATGTCGCGCTTCCTTCAGCGCGTGTGGGACCTCGCCGCACGCGTCGACGCCGGGGCCGCGCCCGGGGCAGACACCAACCGTCTCCTGCACCAGACCATCCGTCACGTGGGCGAACGCATCGAGAGCATGAAGTTCAACACCGCGGTGGCCGCCCTCATGACCTTCGCCAACCATCTCGGCACGCTCGCCGAGATCCCATCCCCCGCCTGGGAGACCTTCCTCGTCCTCCTGGGGCCCTTCGCACCCCACATCACCGAGGAGCTGTGGCACCGTCTCGGTCACGACG
>CAZJJT010000652.1:0-2913 GCA_964546395.1 uncultured Fibrobacterota bacterium | reverse complement strand
CGCTGAGCAGCATCGATACGCATAGCAGACCACGTTGCTCAGCCGCATGCTGCGGCGAAATCTCCGTAAGCCACTCGAAGGCGTGGGCAACAGGCCAGTTCGACCCGAGTGCGCCGAGGGCATCAAGGGCCCCCCGACAGTGCTGCATCTGGCTGTCCAGAGAACCATCCTCGAGAACCGCAGGCCTCTCGCCCACATGACTCTTGAAGGACTCGATCAGTCCTGACACCACCGGTTCCCTGTCGCTGCCAACCACCCGAAGGGCGGCGTCCCGCACGTAGTGGTCACCGTCGCAGAGCGCGCGCACGACCAGTGGGACACGCTCGGCTGAGCCCAGTCGCGCAATCGCCTCCGACCCAAACCACCGAACATCAGGGTCAGGGTCTGCCAGCGCCTTGCGGATCTCGGCGGGTTGCGGGGACACGAGTGTTGCCAAACGGCGCGACGCAGCGATACGCAGCCTGCGGTCAGGTGAGGTGAGTGACGCTCCCTCGACCGCACGCACGGGAACCGCCTCTGCTGCCGACCACGGGAGCTGCTCACGCGTCAGATGCGGAGACTCCCGGGCGGCGAGATACTCGTAGAACCGTCGCCCCGCCCCCAGCGAACCGCATGACACAGAGAGCCACGACCAGTCCACCTCGGTGACCGCGTCGATGGTGGCCTGCCATGGACGGAAGCGCCCGACGGCCTTCTCAACAAGTGGCAGGCTCACCAGACCGGTATCTTCGTTGAGGCTGTAGGGCGCGCGGTACAGACCCGAGCCACGATGGGCCCTGATCCCGCTGCGCTCGAGCAGTCCATCAAGCAAACCCGCAATCGGCTGCAGTGCGCCGCGCAACTCACCACACAGGAACGCTTCGCCCGGCACGAAGACGTGCAGACTCCGGTTCCCGCTGAACTTCAGACAGTACGGGAGCCCCATCGCCTTTATCTGCTGAACCACCGCCATGACTTCCTCGAACGACTGCACCCATGTGTCGAGGTCCGACTCGAAGAAGAGGTCATGGACACGGTCTGCACCGGGAAGCTCGACCGTTCGCTCGACTGCGGCGTGGATCGACGGGTAGTAGCGAAGGGGTTCGTGGTCACTGTTGGGGTACTTGGCGCGCACCCGGCGCATGATGAGCCGAGCGAGTTGAGCCGCAGTGGTCGCCCGGATCTGGTCGCGCTCCCACGACGGTTCCCAGTGGTGCGTGTCGGCACACACCAGCGCCGCCTTGCGGGTACGGCAGAACTCCAGCAGAAACTCAAGCACGTCGGTTCTGCTGTAGTACTCCAGGACTTCAGCAACCACCGGCCTTCGGCCAAGCGTCGGGATACGAGACATGCGGCACCTCGTGTGCAGCGCCCCGGCGCACGCCAACACACGCGTGGAGCCGTTCACTGCCAGAACAAGAGATTGCTACGACGCCGCTTCGGCGAAGTCCCGTATTGGAGGGGCGGGAGTGGGGGATGCGATCACCCTGCATCCGCAGAGAAAATAGAGCGGTCCCCGGGCAAACGCAAGCTGCGATACCCCGAGGGTGCCCCCCAGCGGAACCGCGCACACCACGACTTCAACCCGGGGGCTACCTGGCCGAAGGCACCCGGAGACAGCACCTTCTCGTCCTTCGGGAGCAAACCCGCTCATCTTGAAGCGGTACCTTGCGCGGCAGAGCGGCGGCGCCCATATTCCCGAAGGAGGCGGTGCCGAGGAGCGTGTGGCGAACAGCATGACGCCAGACAGGGAACTGCGGCTCGTAGAAACAGGAACTGACATCCGCAACCAGGAGGCACGAGCACATGGGCAACGCCCTCGCACACACCGTTCGCATAGAAGAACTCCCGGCCATGACCGTGATCTCCTCGACGGCCGAAGGGCTCGACCCGGGTGCCAGTGAGATTCGGGAGTTTGTGGCCTGGGCCAAGACGAAGGGAGTCATGCCTGCCCCCGGGAGCCGGAAAGCGTTCTTCTTCCGGAGCGAACGGCTGAAGGGCTATGAGTTGATCATCGAACAGCCTGAGGGGTTCAGTGACACCGAGCGCTACGAGACCACGACGTTTGCCGGCGGGCTGTACGCGGTGGTAACCACCGAACGCGATGAGCTCATGGAGGTCTTCGGCAGGACCATGGCGTGGATCACGGCAAGTGACCGCTACCAGTTGCGGCACCCCAATGAAGTTCTCGGACACATTGTCACGCCTGACGCAATCCGCGAGAAGTTTGACTACGAACAGCAGGACCTCTACTTCCCGATTGCGTTGAAGGAGTAGTGTGCGGGCTGTGTCGGGTCATAGCATCTCTTCTTTGTCTCCTGTCAGCCCTGTTCCAGGGGCTCGTGGTGGGCCGCCACCACACCCGGGTCGGGGGGTCTGCGCCGAAACAGACCCCTGGCGCGGGTCTGGGTATGCGTAGTACCCAGGAAACCCGCGACCAGACAGTACCAGGTGACTCCAGTCCTCGTCGCCCATGCCTCCAGAGTGGTAATTTAGCAGCCAGATTGTTGGTCTGAACCTACGGCAACGGCAGTGCGTGCGGAGAGGATGCCAGGGTGGCACAGCGAGCAACACCGAAGAAGGGTTCGCCGCCGGGCGGTACGCGCGCCGATGTGAAGCGGTTGGGCTATGTCGGCAGGAACCCCAGGGACAAGGCGCGTGACTCCGACTCCTGGTTCACTCCTTCCGAGTACCTGGACACGGTTCGCGCAGTGATGGGCGCAATCGACCTCGACCCGTTTACCTCCGACAAGGCCAACGAGATAGTCGGGGCGAAGTGGACGTTCACCCTCGACAACTCGGCATTCACGCACGGCTGGGATGTCGGCAAGGACCTGCGCGTGTTCATGAATCCACCCTATTCTTCCGGACTCTGCGGTCGCGCGGTGAACCGGTTCATCGAGGAGTTCCTTGCAGGCCACTTTGCCGAGGGAA
>CAZJJT010000651.1:0-2914 GCA_964546395.1 uncultured Fibrobacterota bacterium | reverse complement strand
AAGCGACGCCGAGGCACCCGCTGCACCGCCCAACCTGACCGCACCGTTCGCGCAGGTGCGTGACACGAGTGTGTTCCTCGCATGGGATGCCGCCACCGACAACCTGGTGGTGTGGGGGTACAACGTGTACCGTGGCGGTGTCAGACAGAACACGACGCTGGTGAAAGGGCTGAGCTACACCGCAGGAGGCCTGAACTCCGGCAGCACCTACGCGTTCGAGGTCGAAACGGTGGACTTCGCCGGTAACCTTTCAGCACGCAGTTCAGTCAGCGTGATGACCAACCGGGCCCCGACAGCGGATTTCACGGCGACGCCGGAGTCGGGCGATGGCCCGCTGACCGTGGCGTTCGAGGCGAGCGGCTCGAGCGACCCGGACTCGGGCGACTACATCCTTGGCTACGTGTGGGACTTCGGCGACGGCAGCGCTCTGGACTACTCCAACGGTCCCACGCACCAGTACACCGCCGAAGGGCAGTACACGGTCACACTGCGAGTAGTTGACAGCCGCGACTTCTACAGCCAGCCGGTAACCGGGATCATCTCGGTGGGGCCGGTGATGACGGCGGACCCGCGGATGGTGTTCTCCGGGATGCAGCGTTCGGCCCGGGTGCGCTTATATGACCTTCGCGGACGCCTGGTGTACGAAGGGGCTGCCGATGTGCTGCGCAGGAACGGCACAGGCGTTGTGCCCGGCGCCGGGGTGCGCATCACACAGGAGGAGTGCGTGGCAGGCACGGCACGATCCCGGGTGAGCGTGCTGCCGTAGTTCACCTGCGCGCCGGCCCGCTGGTCCGGCGCACTACCACGGCTCCTTCGATTTCCACGGAGCCCTGCCGCGCGCCGCCGGACTCGGGGCAGCCCGGGCTAAGCACATGCGCCAGCATCGCGCGCATGTAAGCCGGTCCGTTGTAGTTGTAGCTGGTCAGTTTGTGCAGCGAGCTCTCGAAGCTGTCGTCGAAGCCAACCACCGAGATCTCATCGGGGACACCGATCCGGTGCTCGCGAAGGAACTCCAGACAGGGAAGAGCCGTGTCGTCATCGGCCGCTACCCAGGCACTCACCGACCTGTCGGCCAGGGCCATCTCCATCAGCGGACGCATTGCCTTTGCGTACGACTGTCGCGTTAACACCGGCGAAATCTGCTCCCCGAGCATGGTCACGGTGCGTGCGTAGAGCGAACCATCCCCTGCTCGTGCGCCGCCAAGAAGTCGCTCCAGTCGCTCCCGCACATCACGGCACTGGTCGGCGAGATCGGCAGGAAGCGCGAACTGCTCGAGCACGAACTCCCTCACCGCAGTGTGTTCTCCCGTGTCGGCGAAGGCTTTGCGTATTCCCGCCAGGCGGTTCTGCGACCATGCCGACCGGTGCAGAGGGGAGAGGAACGCTATCCGGCGGTGTCCCTGGCCAATCAGGTGCCGGCCCATCTGTCGCCCCGCCTGTGTGCTGAATCCCAGACCATACGAACGGATACGGTTGCGCTGGCCCGGAATGCGGGGAACGGGCAGCTCTCCGGTCTCATCAAGCAGCGCCATCGGCTTGCCCAGGGGCACGAATTGCCGCACCACGTCGGTCCAGTCGGTCACGTCGATTCCCGCCTGCCAGACGAGCACACCGAGGACCGCTCCACGCTGTGTCAGGTCGGTGCGGAAGCGGTGGATGGTGCCCGTGTCGTGGAGCCGACCGCGGGCGGCGTCGAAGGGAAGCATGCTCAGTGCCACGTTGCGCACCGAGCAGATGTACTCGAGGGCCCGAAGGTACTCGGGTGTGCGCGGATGGGGCAGGTGCAGCGTGCCATCCGGCTCCCCGCTGGCCACCAGCAGCACCGTGCTCCGCGCTCGCTGCGCGGGGGCGGTTGCAGGGAAGTGGCGGGAGCGCTGCTGGCGCAGTACGCCCTCATCGGTGAGCGCCCGCAACACCTTCGCAAGCGTCGCCCTGCACACCCCGTAGCGCGCCATCAGCTCCTTGGCCGATGGCAGTGCGGCGGCTGGTGCGTGGAACCCGCTCAGCAGGTCGCGACGGAACCGTGCGGCGACCACCTGCCACTTCTGGCCCGCAGCGCGCACGGCAGGGGATGCCTCGGCGCGCGCTGCAGGGGCAGACCGGTCTGGAGAGAACGAACGCGGCTGGCCGACTACCACGATGCCACGGCGGGGACGGGCTTGGAGCAGTCCCTCGCGACGGAGTTGGTCAAGCGCTTTCCACATGGTTACGTAGGACACGCCGCAGTCAGCGGCGAGCACAGACACGGGGGGAAGGCGCTCGCCCACTGGCGTGGCCGCCACGCGTTGCGCGAGTGACTGCGCTGCATGTCGAAGGGCAGCGGATGGTTGCCTGGTCATCAAATATTAATATACACAGTAATGCAATAATTGTCCAATCAGCTGGGGCGTGGATACGGGCTCTGTGGTACCGTTCAGACCACAGGGGAGAGGGCCGCTGCAGTGCGGTCGAACGCGCAACAGGGAGGAGAGGTACCATGGACTGCAACAGGATTGTGCTGAGGGGACTGGTCGCAGCGGCTGCTCTCGCTGCGTCGGTGCAGCCGGGCAACGCGCAGATCGCTCTCACCATCGACAAGGCGACGCGCTACCAGACCATAGAGGGTGTCGGCGCCAGCGTGTCGGTCGAATTCTCCGTCCTTCCCTGGAAGGAGCGGCAGGGACCGTTCTTTGTCGATATCGATCTGGACGAGGAGGGGTTCTACGACAGCGTGGTTACCCAACTCGGGCTTACCGGCATGCGCACCGATATCCGTTGGGACTTCGAGGCGACGCAGGGTGTGCAGCAGGTGTCGGCCGGGATGAGCGCGCTGTGGGACGACCTTCGGCGCGTGCAGGACGCAGCGGTACGGCATGGTGAGTCGGTGCGGTTCCTGGGCGCCGTCTGGAGTCCGCCGGGATGGATGAAGGTGGAA
>CAZJJT010000650.1:0-2915 GCA_964546395.1 uncultured Fibrobacterota bacterium | reverse complement strand
ATAGGTCTGTAGCTCAATTGGTAGAGTAGTGGTCTCCAAAACCATTGGTTGGGGGTTCGAGTCCCTCCAGACCTGTTGCTCCAACCTGACACCGGGCGATACATGAAGAAGCTGATAGAATACCTGAAGAACGTACGGGTGGAGATGGCCAAGGTGAGCTGGCCCTCCCGTCAAGAGGTAGCCAGCGCCACGTTGCTGGTGGTGGTGCTCAGCGTGGCTGTGTCGCTGTTTGTGTTTGCGTGCGACAAGGTGCTCAACTTCGTGATAGGGAACCTGCTGTGACGACGGACACTGTCGAGGGCAAGGGAGCGGGCATGGGGAAGCGGTGGTACGTGGTGCACACGTACACGGGGCAGGAAACCAAGGTGCAGTCCTTCATACAGGACGTGATCGCCACGGGAGAGTACTCCGAGCAGATTGGCCAGGTGCTGGTGCCTACCCAGGATGTGGTGCAGATTAAGAACGGCAAGAAGATTCGCACCACCCGCAAGTTCTTCCCGAGCTACCTGCTGGTCGAGATGGAACTGACCAAGGAAACCACGCATTTCATCCGCGATATCAACGGGGTTACCGGTTTTGTCGGCGGCGACTCCCCTCAGGCCCTGCGCAAGGACGAGGTACGGCGGATACTGGGTCAGACGGAAGAGGTGCCGGTGGAGACGGTCTCGGAAGTGCCGTTCCGCATTGGTGATATGGTGAAGATAACGGAAGGTCCTTTCAAGGACTTTGACGGGCTGGTGGACGAGATATACCCGGACAAGGGCAAGGTGAAGGTGATGGTGAGTGTGTTCGGCCGCTCGACGCCCGTCGAGGTCGATTTCTCTCACGTAGAAATGATATCGTAGCGCAGGCTGCCCGGTGTGTCCGGCAGCACCGTGAGGTGCTCCGGCCGGTCCGGTCCGCGATAACCAGTTGTCGAGGAGAGGTGCCGTGGCGAAGAAAGTTGTCGGGGAGATCAAACTGCAGATTCCTGCGGGGCAGGCCAACCCGGCGCCCCCGGTGGGCCCGGCCCTGGGTCAGCGCGGTGTCAATATCATGGAGTTCTGCAAGGCGTTCAACGCCAAGACCAAGGATGGTGGCGGGATTCTCACGCCGGTGGTGATCACGGTGTACTCCGACCGCAGTTTCACGTTCGTGGTCAAGACGCCGCCGGTGTCGGTGCTGATTATGAAGGAACTCGGGCTGCAGAAGGGCTCGGGTGTGCCCAACAAGGAGAAGGTGGGCGGACTTACCGAGGCGCAGATGCGCAAGATTGCGGAGATGAAGGCGCCGGATCTGACATCGGGCAGCGTTGAGGCGGCCATGCGGATGGTGGCGGGCACCGCCCGCAGCATGGGTGTGCGGATAGACTAACGGGCCCGTGGCGCCGGATACGGTCCGGCCGGGAGGAGCACAAAAAGGTATGAAGCACGGCAGGAAGTGGCAGGGAGCTCGGGAGAAGACCGACAAGATGAAGGAATACTCGCTGGCCGAGGCACTGGAGTTTCTCAAGCAGAACTCGGCGGTGAAGTTCGACGAGACGGTGGAGGTGGCGGTGAACCTGGGGGTCGACCCGCGCAAGAGTGACCAGTCGGTGCGTGGCGCCGTCGTGGTGCCTCACGGGCTGGGCAAGACGGTCACCGTGCTGGCGTTCGCGCAGGGCGACAAGGAGAAGGAAGCCAAGGACGCGGGCGCGGATTTCGTTGGCGGCGAGGACATGGCCGAGAAGATCCGTGAGGGGTGGCTGGGGTTCGACGCGGTGGTGGCCACGCCGGACATGATGAAGGTGGTGGGCAGGCTCGGCAAGATACTGGGCACACGTGGCATGATGCCGAACCCGAAGGTGGGGACGGTGACCATGAATATCGGGGATGCGGTGAAGGACCTGAAGCGCGGCAAAGTGGAGTTTCGTGTCGAGAAGAACGCGATTCTGCACGTGCCGATAGGCAAGCTCTCGTTTGAGGTGTCACAGCTCGCCGACAACATCCGCACGTTCATGGACGCGGTCAACAAAGCGAAGCCTTCGGCGGCCAAGGGCCAGTATGTCAAGCGGGTGACAGTGACGAGTACGATGGGCCAGGGGCTTCGGGTGAACCTGTCGGATCTGAAAAACTGAGCGTGGTGAACCGCTGCGCCGCGTGTGTGCGGCGTGGCACGATGAAGGCGGGAGTGCATGATCAGTCGTACCGAGCGCGACAAACGGATTGCCGAACTGGAGACGATGTTCGGGAACTCGATCGGGTTCTATCTGACCGATATCAACCGGATCAGTGTCGCCAAGATGACCGGCCTGCGGGCGATGTTTCGCCGGCAGGGCCTGAAGTACATGGTGGTAAAGAACAAGCTGGCGAAGATTGCCTTGGAGCGCTGCGGCAGGAGCGACGTGATGCCGTATCTCAACGGGCCGATCGGGATCGTATTCGCCGGCGAAGATTCCACCGCTCCTGCCCGTATCATCCGCGACTTCCAGAGAGAGAACAAGGCGCTGCTGGAAGTCAGGGCGGTGTACGTTGAGGGTGCGCTGCTCGAGGGTGCGGCGTGCGCCCGGCTCGCGGACATCCCGAGCCGCGAGGTGCTGCTCTCGCAGTTGCTGTCGGTGCTCAAGGCGCCCGTGCAGAAGTTCGCCGGGTCGCTCTCATCGATACTCAGTACGTTCGCGCGCACACTGGAGGCGGTGCGGGCACAGAAGGAAACGCAGCAGAACTGAACCAGAGGACATCAGGCGTCCTGTCACTTTATTCTTTAAGCGATGGAGGTAGATTGTGGCTACGCTGTCAAACGAGGAACTCCTCGAGGCAATTGCTGGTAAGACGGTCCTCGAGCTGGCCGAACTGATCAAGATGATCGAAGAAAAGTTCGGTGTGCAGGCTGCCGCGGCCATGCCGATGATGGCGGCCGCAATGCCGGCGGGGGCTGCCGGTGCGCGGGCAGCGGAA
>CAZJJT010000649.1:0-2917 GCA_964546395.1 uncultured Fibrobacterota bacterium | reverse complement strand
CCTTGCGGCCGTTGAGCGTGGTAATCGATGGCTGGGCGAGGACCTTGGCTTTCCCCTGGTTCTCGAGCCATTGCAGGGCGATGTAGAACTCGTCCGGGAGCCTTCCGAGCAGTCCACCGCTGATACCCAGCAGGTCCTTCAGTCCCTTGCCGCTCAGGCCAAGCTGCATGGTGTTTGTCAGGCCGCTTCCGTTCACATCGGCAGCAGGAACCGTCAGCGACTGCTCGTTGAACCCGGGGTTGCGCCGCCACGTGCGGAACCCCACCGTCCTCGTGAGCCGCTCACTGTACTCCACAATCACCGCATCGATACGCACCTGCGGCGTGGGGATATCGATGGTTGCCAGGAACTCACGTGTCATCACGATATCCTCGGAGGTGCCCGACACCAGCAGCGCGTTCTGCTCCTTGATAACCTTGACATTGTTCGCCGAGATATTCTTCGGCAGCACCTGCGGGACTTCGTCAGCCTTGATATGCTTCAGCGGTATCAGCTCCGATTTCGACAGCGCCTGCCCCGAAGGAGTCGCGGCGTTGCGATCGCCAATCAGGATGATCCCGTTCTTCTCGACGAACGTGTACTGGGTGCCTCCGAGCAGGAGTGCGAACGCTTCGGTGAGCGTCTTGTCGAACAGCTTCGCGTTCACCTCCGCTTTGACACTCCCGTAGGTCACCACCTGCACATCGGTCTGCTCGGTAATCGCCTTCAGCACGTCCTCGAGGTTGCCGTTGGAGACTTCGATGGTGAGCAGGTCGTTGGTGTAGTCGACAAAGAAATCGCCGGGGAGTCGTGAAGAGGCGCGGCGGCCGCGCGATGCGTTCGCCGCATCATCGTCCTTGGTCGACACCTGGTAGATATTCCTCCGCCGCATCACCGTGAACCCGTTGCCCTCCAGCAGCGCCCGTATCCCGTCATCCAGCGGCACGTCAAACAGCTTTCCCGTAATCTTGCCGGTCACTTTCCCGTCCGGCACGATACTCACCGAGGTCTTCGTGCTCAACTCCTGCAGGAACGGGACCACGTCCGCATTGTCTACATCAATAGTCAGTTTGCCCCGCACAAGCCTGATACTCGAATGCTCCTCGTCGACCTTGCGGCGGATACGGTACACACTCCCGTCCTTGCTGACCTCGAGCTGGTTGGCCTGGGCCAGCATGTGCAACCCTTCCATGATCGGCACGTCACTCAGGTGCAGCGTCACCTTCCCCGTCACGTCGTTGTCGAGCACGATACTCAGATCGTAGGCCTTGGATATCATGCGGATCGCGTCGCGTATGTCAGTGTCCTTCACGTCAAGCGACATCCGCTTGCTCTCATCCTGCGCCAGTGCCGCCCCGGCAACCGCCATGAGCACCACCACGGTCAGCACACTGCGCCACCCCCGCCCGTCCCGCGCCGTCATACGCCACCTCCAGCTGCCAGTGTACCTGTCGTGCCCTCTGCCCCGCCTCCGTCCAGAAGGTCCTCAACCAGCACGACCCGCAGGAGCTCATCGGGGGTCGTGATCCCCTCGTTGGCCCGCGCGATACCGTCCTCAATCAGGCTCGGCACGTGCGCGGAACGGAGGAACTGCCGGATACGCACCTCCGAAACCCCTTCGATCATCTTCTCGCGCAACGCCTCTCCCACCGGGACCAACTCGAACAACCCGGTCCGCCCGGCGAACCCCTGCCCGCCGCACCGTGCACAGCCGTTGGCCGTGAACACCCGTGGCAGCGGGATGTCGCCCAAGGCGGCCTTCCAGCGGGCCCGAAGGTCGCCTGAAGGCTCGGTCTCGGTCTTGCAGTGCTGGCAGAGCACGCGCACAAGCCGCTGGGCGATGAGGCCCAGCAGCGAAGAAGCAATAAGATAGCCCGGGACACCAAGGTCGCGCAGGCGGGTGACCGCCGCAACCGCATCGTTCGTGTGAAGCGTGGAAAGCACGAGGTGCCCGGTCTGCGAGGCCTGCATGGCGATCTGCGCCGTCTCTCCGTCGCGGATCTCGCCAATCAGGATCACATCCGGGTCCTGCCGCAGGATAGAGCGCAGCACGCCCGCGAATGTCACCCCCGCCTTCTCGTTGATCTGCACCTGGTTGATACCCGGCAGCTTGTACTCGATCGGGTTCTCCAGCGTGGTGATGTTGATTGCCTTGCGGCGGATGCGGTTGAGACAGGCAAACAGCGTCGATGATTTGCCGCTTCCCGTCGGCCCCGTCACTATCACCATCCCCTGCGGCTTCTCCACCATCGCTCCCACTTCAGCCACGATAACGGCCGGCATGCCCAGGTTCTCGAGTTCCAGCAGGCTCTTGTCGTGTTTGAGTATCCGCACCACCGTCTTCTCGCCGTGATGCGTGGGGAGCGTGGAGATGCGGAAATCGTAGGTGACACCACCGCGTTCATGGCCGATACGCCCGTCCTGCGGCACCCGTTTCTCGGCAATGTCGATATCGGCAAGTACCTTGATACGCGACGTCAGCGGGACGTACACCCCGCGGCTCAGCTCCATGTGCTGACGAAGCATCCCGTCGATACGAAACCGGACATTCGCGTTGCGCTCAGTGGGCTCGATATGAATATCGGACGCGCCCAGCCGTATCGCCTCGTCGAATATCAGCGACGCCAGCTTGACAATCGGCTCCGACTCGGTGCGTTCCCTGATCTCCTGCAGCGTCAACTCGTGGTCGGTCATCCCGTTGCCGTCGAACTCGCGCGCGATCCGGTCAGCAGTCTCGGCAAACAGCGAACCTTCCCCGAAATACCGCTCGCGCCACCGGTCCAGCTCCGACGGCGTCGAGAGCGCCGTCCGGCACACCATCCCAGCTCAGCGGCGGTGAGATGTCGTCGCCCTCGCAGGTGTACGTGCTCGGGATCGAGCCACCGTCGGGGAACGCAGTCGACGTGATTGTGAGCGCCATCGTCCCTCCCAGCGTCGG
>CAZJJT010000648.1:0-2926 GCA_964546395.1 uncultured Fibrobacterota bacterium | reverse complement strand
TTTTTCCAGGCAGTACTTGGCCTGCCCGAAGATGCCGTTCCAGCACTCGTTGGAGTACTCGACGTAGACCTTCAGGTCTGAGGTGAGGCTGTCACGAATCAGTGTGGCAAGCTTTGTGACACAGTCATCCGACGCACGGTGGGGAACACAGAACCAGGCGTCGGCGTGGATGCGGTTGGCAAGTCGCACAGCCCACCGGGGTGAGACGTGGCCGAAGCCGGCATGGTCGGAGGTCCCCTGGTTCCACCAGTTGCCCGGTTTGACATCGCTCCACTCCACAACATCCGAGTTGTTGGTGCCTGCCCAGTCCATGAACCGTAGTGTCTTGAAGTGCTCGAGCATCTCGATTTCGGTGGGGTGCCACGGGTCGCCCTGGTAGGCCGGCTTGACCTGGTAGGTACCCTCGTCCCAGAACCCGGGCATGTAGCAGTGCATGTTGCGTGCGTGGTTGTCCGGGTTGGTGGTGACCAGCCGGATCCCCCACCACGCCTGCGTGCTGTCGACGTTGATGACAATCCGTTTGTTGGCGACATCGGTCTGCGCAAATGTGCATTGACGTGCGGCGAAGGTGCCTTCGCCCTCCCAGGTAAGCAGGTAGCGGCCCCCTGGGTAGTGACCACCAGAGCCATTGCCGTGGCCTACGGTCACCTCCTGGCCCGGGTCGATGTACAGCGGCCAGCCGTCCGGGTCGAGTTGGCTGGCGGGCATGATGCCGCCCGCGGCATCATGGTTCTCCCACCCGCGGAACCACATGAACATGTCGTACCACGGCAGGACCGTTCGGAAGTCATTCGGCGCAGTCGGGTTGATGCCCAGGGGCGAGTTGTCGTTGGGGTGTTGTGCCGACAGGTGGGCTGTGGCAGCGAAGACCAGTGTGACGCACGCAAACAGGCGGTTCATGCAGGGCTCCTTCTCCAGGGTGGCTATCGCATGCGGAACATCGATCGGGTGCCAACGTAGTCACCCGACTGCATCCTCACCACGTAGCAGCTTGACGGCACTGGTGAGCCATGCGCATCGCAACCGTCCCAGGCAACCGAGTAGCTTCCCGGTTCCCGGTAGTCGTTGACCAGCACCCTCACCAGCTCGCCGGCAAGGTTGTACACTGTGACTCTGGTGCGATGACTGAGCGCCTGGTTATCGGCAACAGTGAATTGGATGACGGTCGCGCCGCGGAAGGGATTGGGGGCGTTGCCGACAAGCAGAGACTGCGCTTGCGCAGTACGTGCCGGCAGCACGGCATTCGTGGGTCCCGTGGCCAGGAACCGCGCGGCATCGGCCATGCACCAGCCGCTGTACGCAGTCGAGCCGTCGGCTTCGACATACGAGCCAACCACGAGGTGGTACCTGCCCAGCAGGAACCACGTCCCCGTGTTCTTCGTCTGGTCAATCGTAAGAGTGTCTCGTCCGCCGGCGTGCGATACGATGTACTGTGCATCGACATTGCCTCCGGTGGGGTACCAGATGAAGACCTCGTATTCCCCCTCCCGTCCCACGAGGTTCGGCGTGAAGCGGACCTTTGAGTCGGAGCCCGCCTGGTAGCGTGCCCCGGCAGCGTCCTTACCGAAGAAGTTCGAGACGTTGGTCCGTGTCCACACACCCAGCGCAATGGAGACCAGCGGGAAGGGGTCGTCGTTGTCGAGGATAATGCCGCTGTCGATGGGGCCGAAAGTGGCAACGAAACGCTTGTTCGCATCGACGGTGACAGACAGAGGATTGGCGCTGCCGCTCGCATCACCGCTCCAGCCCTTGAACTCGTAGCCGTGGTACGTCTGGGTCGTAATTGTCACAGCGGTCCCCACGGCATATGTCTCGGCCAGAGGAGATACGGTAATGGACTGGTACTTGCCCTTCGCGAGCACTTCGAGGGTGCGATGGCCGGGGACAAAGCTGCTGTACGCAGCAGCGAAGGCCGCATCGGCGTCGAGCCAGGGCTGCAGCGGATAGTGGTTGTCACGGAGCGCGTCCATTCTGTCGTTATCGAGCCACTGCTCCAAGTACATGTCGCGTAGAACTTCCACGTCCCCCCAGCTGTCGACATTGCTCAACTGGGCCTGTCCGAACGATGGCGCATACGTGGACAGCGGGCTGCCCCAGGCGAACGCGGCCCTGAACGCTGCCTGCTGTGTCGTGTTCAGACGTGCCAGAAGCATGGCCTCGGCGGGCAGCGAGAGGATTGTCAGGAAGACGTCGCTCTGCGCTTCGAGGCGGGAAATCTCGGTTGCGTCCGGGGTCTGCTCCTTGCGTGCTCGCGCCAACTCGACCAGGAGCCGGTAGTAGGTGTCGTCACGGAACTTGCTGTTGTGGTCCTGCCAGTAGTCCACGTACTCCTGCTTGAGTTGCGCATACTCGGTGTTGTCGAGATACGAGCGGGCGTAGTTCTCCACACGGTCTGAGAACATCTGCGTTGCATCACGGATGGCCGACAGTTCCTCCTCGGTGAGCGCAGTCGGGTCGGCCAGTTGGCAGCGCTCATTCCAGGTATAGTTGTGATTCGGGTCGAAGATGTCCCACCGGGCGTGCAGGGCCCGGATGGAGTCAAGCTCCTGCTTGAATGCGGCATAGGCAGCAGGGTCAGTCCGGGCAGTCTCCATGTAGTTGGTCCAGTAGAGGTGACTGGCCATGGCCGTGCGCTGGAGAGTGTCCGCTTCCCAAGGAGTCAGCTGCAGGTAACCATCCGAGACGAGGTCCTTCTTGGCATTGTACAGTGCAATGTCAGCAGGGCTGCTGCTGACTGCGAGTTCGTTGTAGAACCAGTCCTCTGCGCCGCCCTGGATGTTGATATTGGTCATTGACGTACCGATGGGGTTCACGCCCGTGATGATGTAGCTGATGTTACAGGCGCTCAGGTAGTCGGTCATCGAGCCCGGGTGGCCAACCTGGTCGAAGAAGTTGTCCATTCTCTGGAAATAGGCAGTGCTACTCA
>CAZJJT010000647.1:0-2932 GCA_964546395.1 uncultured Fibrobacterota bacterium | reverse complement strand
ACGCATCGATCACTGTCTCCGCACCGCCGTCCACGCGCCCGAACGCACGCAGCGAGCTGTGCAGGCACACGGGAGTGCCGTTGAGCTGGATACCGCGGATGGCGTAGCGGATGTCGTCGGTGCCGAGCATGTCCCCCCAGGGATGTCGAGCGCGGGATGCGTTGCCTAATATGTCTGCGGGGGGTGGGTGGAGCGCAAGTGCCAGGGGACACGAAGGCCGCCCTGCGTACGGCAGGGCGGCCTTTGGAGGTGAGGGGAATCGAACCCCTGTCCGGGAAGCATTCAACCAGGGCCGCTACATGCTTAGTCTTTCGCTTGAATCTCACTCCCGCTGCCGACGAAAGACAGACCGCAGAAGGAGCCAGCACCGATTAGTCTCGTCCGCCGGTCGGTGCCCCCCGGCGAACCAGCGCCCTGTCTGACCCCTCACGTGTCGGGCGCGCCACAAGAGGGGTTTTGCCGCCTAATTAGGCAGCAACTGCGTAGGAGTAATCCTCGGCAGTTATAAAGTCATCGGCTTTTTTACGAGGCCAACCGATGAACCTCGGCATGCTGCCCGGGCCTCACACAACCCGTCGAAACCTGTACACCCCCGGTAGGTGTGAACATGGGTAAGATACCTCACAGCGCGTTCGCGGCGGACAAGGGCACCGCGGCTGAACCATCGTCGCTCCCGCAGGTGCCGGCCAGTCGACGTCGGCAGACCACCTGCCCCACCCGGCGGCTGCAGGAATCTATTTTCTGGATATGAATCGGTCCGCAATCACCCTTCCCGACACCGCGTTCCTGTCCCGCTTCGCGGGCCGGGCCGTGCGCGCACGCGCCGCTGCCGCTTCGGCGGCCACTACTCTCTCTACCTACTAGCTATTTTCGCGTCTGCACAGTTCGACCGACAGCAACATGCCACACGCCCTGCTACGTGCGGGGGGAGCTTGACATATGAGAACAATCGGCAAATCGCGCAAACTCGACAACGTGCTGTACGATATCCGCGGGCCCATTGTCGACGAGGCCGCGCGGCTCGAGGAAGAGGGCTACCAGATACTCAAGCTGAACACGGGCAACCCCGCGACGTTCGGGCTGTTTGCGCCCGATGAAGTGCTGCACGACATGATACTCAACCTGAAAGACACGCAGGGGTACTGCGACTCGAAAGGGTTGTTCTCGGCACGCAAAGCGGTGATGCAGTACTGCCAGCAGCGTGAGATCCGCAACGTGGAGGTCGAGGACGTCTACACGGGCAACGGGGCCAGCGAGTGTATCGTGATGGCGATGCAGGCGCTGCTCAACGACGGCGACGAGATGCTGATACCCACCCCCGACTACCCGTTGTGGACCGCGGCGGTGAACCTCTCGGGCGGCAGGCCCATACCGTACGTGTGCGACGAGCACTCGGAGTGGTTTCCCGACATCGATGACATCCGCAGCAAGGTTACCGACCGCACGCGCGGCATTGTGGTTATCAATCCGAACAACCCAACCGGGGCGCTCTACCCCCGGGAGGTTCTGGAGCAGATCGTCGCGTTTGCCCGGGAGCATGACCTGATCGTGTTTTCCGACGAGATCTACGACAAGATCCTCTACGACGGGGCCGTGCACACGCCGACCGCGTCGCTGGCCGATGACCTGCTGTTCGTAACGTTCAATGGGCTGTCGAAGGCCTACCGGGTGGCGGGGTTCCGGGCGGGCTGGATGGTGGTGAGTGGACGAAAGGACAAGGGACGAGACTATATCCAGGGACTCGACATGCTCGCCTCAATGCGTCTCTGCAGCAATGTCCCTGCCCAGTCGGTAATCCAGACCGCGCTCGGCGGGCGCCAGAGCATCTACGACCTGACCGCCCCCGGCGGGCGGCTCCACGAGCAGCGCGATATCTGCTACAACGCGCTGTGCGGCATGGAGGGCATCACATGCGTCAAGCCGAAGGCGGCGTTCTATGCGTTCCCGAAGGTGGACATGGCGCGATTCGGCATCGCCAACGACGAGAGGATGGTGCTCGACCTGCTGCGCCAGGAGCATATCCTGGTGGTGCACGGCACAGGCTTCAATTGGCCCGGCCACGACCATTTCCGCATCGTGTTCCTTCCTGCACCCACCGAACTCGAGGCGGCCATGCAGCGAATGGGGCGCTTTTTCGCCTCCTATCGCCAGAAATGAACTATGTGTTGACTGGCGGTGGCGGGTGGGGTATTATAGAAGTATGGCGCGAGGGAAGGAAGGGGGGGGTATGCGAAGGGTGATTGTGGGGCTGGTCGCCTGCGCGGCGCTGCTGAGCGCACCCCGTGCCCAGGTGCTGGACACGGTCTGTTTCATCAACGATATCCCGGTGCTCCTCGAAAGCGGTATCTTGCTCGACACGGGCGGACTGCTGGGGAGTATCGATACCGTTGTGGTCAACGGTGGCACGTGCGACTCGGTGGGGATGACCATGTACTTCTCGTACCCGTACGTGGGGATCCCGGTGAGCGTGGTCAAGATGAACGGCTGTTCGGCCCACGTGGTTATCACCGGGCTGGGCGATACCATCGTCAATGTGTGCCCGGCCAGCGTATTGCCGCGTGTGGTGACAGGGTCTGCCGCACGCAGCGGGGGAGCAGTGCTGCGCCTCGAGGCCCGCAACGGCTCAGCCGAGGTACTCGACAAGGTGCAGGTGTACAACCTTGACGGGACCCTGGTGCGGGGACCCGGACGGAACGTCGCACACAGCGGCGCGACCGGTATCAGGGTACTGGTCCACCGACGGCCTCGCGAGTAGCGCGGAACGGTGTCGAACACGGGCAGGTCGGGTGACCTGCCCTTCTCATATCACTCCGCGGGGAAGACAGGGGATCTGCAGATGATACGCTTGTCCTCCAGCGCCGTCGTGATGGCGGTTGCCGGGTTGTGCATGGTGTCGTGCACGAAGGAGAAGGTCACCAGTCCGGTGGCGGAG
>CAZJJT010000646.1:0-2936 GCA_964546395.1 uncultured Fibrobacterota bacterium | reverse complement strand
AGCCTCCTCGATGAACTGCGGTGTCTGCCGCTTCCCCTCCCCTGCGGAGGTGTGCGCGATGTGCGCCGTCTGCGCGGCGCACGGCGTCACACCCCCGCAACGCTCCCGCTGTGGTGAGGTGTTCATACCAACGGCCTGCCCTGCAGCCGCCTACACTGTAGCTGTCACCTCTAAATCTCCCGCACCATCCACTGTCACCAACGTCAAGCCGGTATCGGCAATCGCAGATGTCTCTGTGTTCAGTTCACCACCGTCGGCATCGGTCACCTTCAGCGACTTCACCTTCCCAAAATTCTCGAACACCAGCTGCACCGGCACCGCACTTGACATGCGGTAGCTCAGGCCGCCCTTTGTTGCGCCGCAGTCCAGCAGTTCGCAGTTCGATGAGTAGAGACGCGGACTTGTGAAGGACTTGCCGCGTACGACTTCCGCCGTGTTGGTTCCTGGCCGAAGCATGCGCTCGGGAACCTGCAACGACCCTTCGAGCGCTTCACCGTTCAGCCGCACCGACGTCACCACTTCGCCCTGTCCTGCAGCCGTGACGTTCAGCCGACTCAACCGGTACTGGAACTGCTCCACGGCATCGACCAGCGTGCTCGCGCGCAGGGCAACGCCCACGGGCAGGCTCTGCACGAGCAGTGAAGTCACCGAGTGGAACAGACTCCCCGCGGTGAACGGAAGTGCGCGCCACGAACGATACAGATTCTTCGGATCCTTGCTGTCCACGGCGTACTCGCCCAGCGCACCGTACATCGGGTACTTCGGCGAGAGCATCAGCGCGTCGTCGATCTCCTCCTTCAGCATGTCGTGGTATGCAGCGCTCGGCATGCCGTACTCGCGCAGGTAGCGCGAAACCGTGTTCCAGGGGCAGAACCCGTACGCGTTCAGGCTCGCCCACTTTTTCCGTACCAGCCTGGCACTCTTGAGCTGCAGTTCTGGAGCCGGGTAGAATGGCCCGAGCGAGTTGGCCCACGCGTACTCCCAGTAGTCAACACCAGTAGAGTACGCCATCCACTTCTCGCTGCCGTCATCGTAGCGCTCGAACGCGGCGTATAGATGGCCTTCGGGGTCCACAAACCGGCCTGCGATCGAGCTCTGGATCTGTGCTGCCAGCTCGAGGTAGCGCTTGGTTCGGCCATTGTCGATGGTCGGGCGTTGGCGAAGCAGCGTGACTGCCATCTGCAGAATGTTGTACGTGTTGACATTGTTGTAGAGACTGTAGCAGCGGCTGAGGATCTTCTTGCCGTGCTTGCGTCCGCCGCCCTCACCAGCATCGCGAGCCTCTATCTTGCCGCTCACCACGTCGTAACCGTAGTACGGGCTCGACTTGAGCGGCGATTCACCACGGGTGTCGCTCCCGATAAGACTCCTGTCAGCTTCCCAGGCCTTCTCCAGAAACCGTTCGAGTGCTTCCAGCGCCAGCACGAACTCGGGGCCCTGCACCAGCGCGTCATCGCCTGTCGTCACGAAGTGGGTGAACAGCGCCAGAAACGCATAGAATATCCCGTCATCCTCGCTCTTGCTCCACCGCGACCCCAGAATCTGCCCGAATTCCGGCACCAGTGTCCCGTCTTCGCGCCGTACAGAGGATGGGTTGCGCAGGATGAACGGTGCAAACACGCGCAGGTAGTCGGGGTTGCCGCTGCGCGCCATCAGCGAGGTGGTCATCGAACCGTCACGGTTCCATATAAGATGGTATAGGCGGTTCAGCGCCCCAAAGCAGGCCCCACCCTCGTCCATGCCCGAGTACACCACGCGACGGTTGAGGTCGAGCACCTGCTGGAACCGCTCATCGGCAAACGCCAGGTGTCCCTTCGCCAGCGACGGCGCAAGTGCTGCCTCGTTGCGCTCGAGCAGTTGTTCGAGAGACAGACCACCAAGCCTCTTCACTGCCTGCTCCGCATGGTACCGGGTCTCTTCACCGCCCACCAGGAGCACCTCATTCTCGAATACCTGCAGCACATGGGTCCCGTCATCCAGCACACGGTAGCGGTTCTGCTCGAATCCGGCAAACGCCACGAACGCCACGATCTCTTCGCCGCGGTCGGCAAACGCATCGAGCAGCAGCCCGTCGCGTACCTCGAACGTTGCCCTGGGCCGTATCCCCAGGAGCAGCGGACCCCGGGCTGCGACTGCGAACACATTCTCGTCGGCAATGTTCACCACCGTCACCGTGTTCTTCGCCATCGATACCGTCTCGGTAGAGAACCGTGTCACGAATGGGTCGTAGCGGTAGTCCTTAACCGCAGGTTCACACGTGTCGGGAAGGGTGAACGAGCCGAACAACGTCGTGAAATTGTCGCGGTTCGAGAAGTTCCGCGCTCGGTAGTCTTTGCGCCGGAACGCATTCGGCTTGTAGACAAACTCGAACTCGGTGCGGTCCTCCCAGAACATCATAGTGAGCCGGTTGCCGCAGCGGTTCTGCAGGATGATGTTGCGCGGGGCTTCTTCGACGTCGGGCGATCGAAAATAGGAGTTCATGGGCAGGGTCCGTTCCTTGATTTCTATCTCAATCTCAGTCTCCATCCGGAACCTTCACGAAGAGGGATGCCCGCTCCGCAGGGAAGGGATCTGGATTGAGATAGAGATTGAGACTGCGATTGTTGATACCGTTACCTTTGTACTGACTAGCAAATTTATTGTATGTACTGCCCCATTTCTATGGCACTTGACTACCATTACTAGTATTTTTGTCGTATTATGGGCAAGATGGGTATCCCGACGCACATTCCTGCTGCGCCGGGGCGGCTGAAGACGGTGCTCGACGGGTTCTTTGCGGAGGGAGGATTCCGCAAGGTATACCTCGTGAGTTATCGGGGACTTCCCGAGGGCGGCATCGCACCGTGGGGACTGACACGCGTCCCCTTCATCCTGATCAACATCGCCGGCCGAATCGACGTGGGGTATCTGGACGGAACCGGATCGCAGGCACAGGT
>CAZJJT010000645.1:0-2944 GCA_964546395.1 uncultured Fibrobacterota bacterium | reverse complement strand
GATTGCCGGTTCGCCGTGGCGGGCTCGGCACTCACACGCGTCAGTTTCCGCGAGCTTCCCCGTGCCGAGATCGAGGAGTATCTTTCCACCGCGGCGTGGCGCGACAAGGCCGGCGCGTACGGAATCCAGGAGGAAGCCATGGCGTTCGTGCGCGACATCGAGGGGTGCTATTACAACGTGGTGGGCCTTCCGGTCATGCCGATTGTCAGACTCTTCGAGGCCTACGTGCAGTCAGGGGGCAGTGTCGATGCAGGAGCATGAGGGACGTGACGAAGTGTTCGAGCAGCAGTCGTCACCGAGCGTCGGAGCGATGCTGCGGGCGGCGCGTGAAGCGCGTGGCCAGACAGTCGAATCGATAGCACGGAGCCTGAAGCTGAACCCGCGCTACCTCGAAGCGCTGGAGGCCGACACGTTCGATGCGTTCCCGGCGCAGCCATACGTGCGCGTGTATATCAAGACGCTGGCCCAGCACCTGGGAATTGACCCGCACGAAGTGCTCAACCGGTATCGCCGTCAGCTGGGAGTGGAAGGGCTTGAGAACGATGAACCGGGGCGTACCCGCGTGGACCTCGCGACAGTCAAGCCACCGGTACGACGCAGCTCGTGGCCCGTGACGATAGGCGCCCTGCTGGTGCTCGTGGCGGTCGCACTTGTCGTGCAACGCACGCACCTGGCAGCGCCGAAGGCGCCTGCGCAAACGGATACTGACAGCATCGGGACACCCGGGGTGCAGAGCGACTCGACGGCACCTGCCGCGACAGAGGACAATGCCGCGGCGAGCGACATCGACTCGGCGGCCCCGCCAACTCCCGCCGTGCGTGCCGAGGCAGTCTCCCCCGCGCCTTCCCGCCAGCCGGCTGTCACCGCGCCCACCGGACCGCGCACCGAGGTAGTTCCCGGGTCGGCCGACTCGCTGGTACTCGTGGTGTCGGCCCGCAGGGACTCTGCCTGGATCCAGGTGTTCGTCGACGGCAGCGGGTGGACCAACTTTGTCAAACCCGGCCGGCCGCGTGTGTTCCGTGCCCGCGACAGCCTCAATGTACAGGTCGGCTACAACGCCAACATCCTGTACGAACTCAACGGCACACCCATCACGCCGTCAACACTCAAGGGTGTTGCCATGTTCCGCATCGACCACGACAGCATCACCGAGTGGTCCTCCGCAACCTGGCGCCGGACGTTTCGCAATCGCACCTCCTCAGAGTAGCACATGTGGATTGACGCGCACGCGCACCTGGCGGAGCTGAGCGACAGCCAGCTGCTCGGCGTGATGGAGTCAGCCGGCGCGGCTGGCGTGGAGACGGTTCTGAACACCGGGACCGACCTGGCGTCGTCGGCCCGCGCAGTCGCCCAGTCCCGCCTGCACACCTCGCTCAGGGCCGCGGCGGGCATCTCACCGTTCGATGCCGAACACGTGCCGGCGGACTGGCCCGCGCAGCTCCGCAACCTGCTCCTGCAGCCTTCGGTTGTGGCTCTCGGCGAGGTCGGTCTCGATGCCAGCAATCCGCGCTATCCGTCCCTCGAGGCACAGATGCCGCTGTTCGAGCAGCAGCTGGCGCTGGCTTGCGAGCTGGACCTTCCGGCTGTCGTGCACTCCCGTGGCGCCGAATCGACCGTGGTCGACGTGTGCCGTGCGATCGGTGCCGAACGCGTGGTATTCCACTGCTTCACGGGCACGAGCAATGAGTTGCGCAAGCTCCTGGACGCCGGGTATTGGGTGTCGTTCTCCGGTATCGTCACCTTCCCCTCGTCACACGTCCCCGAGCTGGTACGAGCGGTGCCGCTCGAGCGTCTGCTGGTCGAAACCGACACCCCTTACCTCTCGCCTGTCCCGTTCCGGGGAAGGCCGAATGAGCCCTCGCGTGTGGCCGTGGTCGGCCAGGCGGTGGCATCCCTGCGTGGCATGGCGCCCGAACATCTGGCCGGAGCGACCCGAGCGGCGTTCAGCGCCCTGTTCTGATTCCCCCCGGCGGTCCTCTGCACCATCTATTTTACATACAAGGTATAGCATAGGGACCTCCATGGACACACAACAGGCAGTGTTGCTGGTCAACGAGTCGGTACGACGGCTTGCCGCGTACCACCTGGCTCCCGTCCCGGCTTCCATCAAGCTCAACCAGAACGAAAGCCCCTGGGACTGGCCTGCCGAGGTCAAGGAGGAAATGGCGCAGTTCTGCCGTGAGCGACCGTGGAACCGCTATCCCCCATTTGTCCCCGAGCAGCTCAAGGAAGCCCTGGCCGGGTACGCCGGTGTCGATGCTCGGAGTGTGCTGGTGGGCAACGGCTCGAACGAGATGCTGTTGGTGGCGCTGATCTCGCTCATGGACCGCGGCAGGCCGGTGGTAGTGTGCCAGCCGACGTTCACGGTGTACGGACTGCTGGTGGCCGGTATGGGCGGCAGCGTGTGCCCGGTGATGTTGCGCGCCGATGATCTCCGCTTCGACGTGCCCGCGGTGCGGGAGGCCTGCCGGAACAACCCGGGTTCGCTCTGCATACTCTGTTCGCCCAACAACCCCACGGGCTGCTCGATAGGCGAAGAGGACCTGCGGGGACTGCTGGAGGAACACCGGGGAATGCTGCTGCTTGACCAGGCCTACGTGGAGTTCGGCGGATACGACGCGCTGCCGCTGCTTCGCGAGTACCCCAACCTGGTGATAACGCGCACGTTCTCGAAAGCGTTTGCGGGGGCCGGACTGCGTGTCGGCTACCTTGTGGGAACACCCGAGATCGTGCACGAGATGAACAAGGTCAAGCTCCCGTACAACATCAACTTTTTCACCGACCATGTCGCGCAACTGCTCCTGCGTAACCGCACGTGGGCAACTCGCCAGGTGAATCGAATCCGTGTCGAGCGCGACCGTCTGTACCAGGCGATGTTGACGGCCGGGTTCGATCGGGTGTACCCGAGTGATGCGAACTTCATCCTGGCCCGCAGCAGACGCAA
>CAZJJT010000644.1:0-2956 GCA_964546395.1 uncultured Fibrobacterota bacterium | reverse complement strand
TCAACGATCTCGTGATTCAGGGCATAGCTTACGCCTTCGCACAGCTTCGGCGTTACAGGCTCGCAGGGCGGTCGGGCCAACGCCGCAGGTTCAGGCGCATTCTCTGCCACAATGCAGGAACCACAGCTCGACGGGGCACGAAGTACCCGCCTACCACACATTGGAGAACGAAGTGACAAAGTAACCGGCGTCATACGTGAGTTCACGCACGGCGGACTCGGGCGGGCAGTGGGGTTCGCTCGGAGGTGCCCGCTGTCTGGGCTCCCGCCATCCGCCTTCGCAGTGTTCCGGCGTGATGGAGAGCTTGCAGTGCCGCAAGATCTTCTCAACGACTTGTGGTTGCCACTCACGGACGATCAGCGCAACCATCTTCATCGTTGCGCCGCAGTCCGGCCTTCGCCGCGTCGAAGCGGCTTCGGCCGTCTGCGCAGGGCACTTGAGCGAGTCGACTTCGTACACCATGAGACGGCGATTGATGGTGAGTTGGCAGAAGGGCGTGTCGGGGCGCTGATGGACTCGCGTGGCCCTTTCTGCCAGGAAGCAGTCGGCAACCCAATTTCTACGGCACGACGATTGTCCTCACGGTCTGCCGCGCCCCGGTCTCCGCTTTCATAAGGTATACGCCTCGGGGCAGAGTGAACCGGCTCACCGTGTTGCCCCTGCCCGAGCACTCACGCAGTGTCCTGCCGTTGGCGTCCAGCAATACCACCGACCAGGGCTGCTGGTTCTGGACCATGAGGATGAGCTGTGAGCCCGAGACCAGCGCCGTGAACTCTCGTCTGCGTACCGGGGCGGCGGTGTGCTGCGAGACCGGGTTGCCCGAAACAATGGCGAACCTCTGCGGCGCCTCAACGTGGTAGTGATGGTCGTAGTCTTCGATGATCAACATGCAGTCATCGGTGACCAGGCTGACACCGTCCACAGAGGGCGGGATGGTCCACACGAAGTTCTGCCACTGAGGATCGGTCGCGTATACGGTCTTCGGCGTTATGTTGAGCATCGTCTCCCCCTGGTCTACCGACACGTACAGAACGGCATTGTTCACCAAGTCGGTATTGGTGTTCCAGGTGACAGCCATGGTGTCGCCCACCGAGAACGAGCCGCCGGTCGGTGAGGTCACCGTGAACGCCGGCTGGTAGTCGAGGATGATCCCGGCCAGCATCGGCGCGTTGGGGCTGCCGTTGGCGGCCACCGCGCTGATATCGAGGAGGTCGTCCGTGACCCTCACCCGGGTCGTAACCACGATGGCGGCGTTCTGCTTGCCGGCGGTCGCAAGGATATCGATTGGGTCCACGGATGCCGACTGGTTCTCGATGGTGACATGGAACACGCGCTCACCTGCAGAGGACGCCCAGCATTCGGCGAACAACAGCGAAACATCGTAGGTATTGTTCGGTACGTTGATACGGTAGCTCACCGCGGTGCTCCTGCTCGTCTGGTACACCGCATCATCGGTGGTGTTGTCGATCGCGTTGCCGGTGCTCAACACTGTGCCCGCCTGCAGATACCCGTGGGTGCCGTCCGAAGCCCATGGTGCATCTGCGGCAAACGAGCCCCGAGCCGGACCACCACAATTGAGCTTGAACGGGATAGTCACGAGCCGGTAGTCGGTGGAAGCCTGCAGAGGCTGCGAAGACGCCGAGACGTTGCCGGCAGCGTCGTGCGCCCTGACGGCTATCGTGTACGCGGTCCCCGGGGGCAGCGAGTTCCACTGGTGGCCGGGAGTACCGGTACTGTCGTTCAGGCTGCCGCCAAGGTACACATAGTACCCGGTGACACCGACATTGTCGGTCGACGCATCCCAGGTGATACCGATGGCCGAGGTGGAGGTGAAGGTGACACGCAGGTTCGCAGGAGTGGTGGGAGCGACGTCGTCAACGGGCTGATTGTCGTCGTCATGAATGCTGATCGTAGCCGTTGCCCTGCCCAGCGTCGCGCCCGAGGGGCCGGAGAGTGAGACCGTGAAGGTCTCGGCATTCTCGTGGATGGCATCATCAATGAGATGGACAACAATACTCTTCGAGGAACCATCGCCCTGATTCCACGTCAGCTGTCCCGATGACGAGGTGTAGTCGCTGCCGGCCGACGCGGTGCCGTTGGACGTGGCATAGGACACCGATGCTGCGGTCGTGCCCTGGCGGTTCACCGTCACCGTCACCGTCCCGTCGCCTTCGTCGGCGGTGTAGGTTGCCTGTCCGAGTTCGATGGTGCTCTGCTGGGATGGCGGCGGAGGCAGTTGGCCGACCCAGAGGTCGGGGTGAACGTCCTCAGACAACGCGTTGGCGCCCTCCTGCCAGCACTGGTACTTGGCACCCGTGCGGATATTCATCACGCCTATGCCGCTGCGGTTGTCGTTGCAGTATACGAGCCAGTCGTTGGTGTTCGCGCCAATACGCTGCTGGTCCCAGCGGCCCGACGGTGCATCCCACTGGTACACCTGGTCGCCAATGCCTTTGCTCCACGTGAACTCGTGGAAGTTCATGTAGGTGTGCTCAGTGAGTCCGTTCTCACGAGGCCCGTTCTCGCTCATCAAGGTGCCATCGGGGGTGATGCTGGCTGAGCATCCATTGCCGTACACCTTCTCGCGCATTGCAGCGACGTCGATCTTCGCGACAGAGGTCGGGTCGCACCTGGCTGCAATGCGCATGCCCGAAGCGTCGATGCCCATCTCGCCCCGGAACTGCCGGGAACTTGTGTACAGCGGAGTCATCGTACCGCTCAGCGCGCTGACCTTGTAGAATGTATTGCCCTTGACGAAGAAGACGTAGTCATTGTCGGGACGATACGCCGCGATGGGACAGTAGTAGGGATTGGTGTTGCCACTGTTCACAATCTCGGTTACATTGCCGCCGTCATTGTCCATCCTGTAGATGATCCCCGTGTGTCCAATGGCATAGATGTGCGTTCCTTCGCTCGACCAGCAGCACTGCACCAACTGCCTGCTTTGTCCGTTGAA
>CAZJJT010000643.1:1149-2956 GCA_964546395.1 uncultured Fibrobacterota bacterium | reverse complement strand
CAGCGCCCTGTGTTCACCTCGGTCCCGCAGAACGTCACGGTCAACATCGACTCGCTCTACCGCGACTCGGCGTACGCAATCGACCCCGACGGTGACCCGCTGTCGTACTCGCTGTACACGTACCCGGCGGGCATGGGTATCGACAAGGCGAGCGGTGTGCTCTCCTGGACACCGAGCATCGAAGACACGGGACTGCACACGGTGCTGATGCGCGTATACGACGGCTACCAGTATACGGCACACACGTACCTGGTGCAGGTGAGCGATCTGGGCAGCTACACGCCCGTGCGTTTCGCGATGAGCGAGAGCGCATTCCCTTCCTACCTGGAGGTGGGGGTCGACACGATGCGCGTGGTGTTGCGCGTGGATTCATCGAGCGGCGTGCAGCCCTACCGGTTCACGGCGCGCGTGGTGACAACCGGCCTGAGCCTGCTGAACAACTCCGTGAACAACCTGCTGGCATGGGGTCCCGATTCCGCGCAAGAGGGAACGCAGCAACTGGTGGTCGTGGTCCGCGACAACATCGGAGATGCTGACACGCTGTACCCGCGGATACGCATCGTGGTGCCCAACCGTCCGTGCTCGCTCTCGGTGAGCTACCGCAGCCCCACGCTTCCCAATGGCGCGGCGGACCTCAATGCGCTGGGCCGCCCCGACTCGATGGTGTTTGTCATTCACGACCCGGACGACCCCGCATTCGAGCGTCACAGTGTCACGCTGTACCAGGCACGCACGCGCACGCTGAGCGTATTCGACTCGACCGCGACCGACACGTTCCGGATCGTGCTGGACCCGACCGCGTTTGACGGCTACGATACGCTTACCGCGGTGGTGAGCGATGTTGCCGGGCACCGCGACACGCTGGTGACTCGCCTGTACTACGGGACTGCCCCGCAGGCGCCGAGCCTCCTGTCGCCGGCGTTCGGTGCGACGGGTGTGACACCGCCGGTGGCCCTGCAGTGGCAGTGCAGCGACCCGGACGCCGACCCGCTGACCTTCGATGTGTACGTCGGCACCAGCGCTTCGTCGCTGAACTTCATCGCCAGCACCACCAACGCCACCTATACGCTTCCCGTCCTTGCCGCGTCGACCACGTACTACTGGCAGATACGCGCGAGCGACTGGAAGCGCACCGTGCCGAGCATCACCTTCTCGTTCACCACGCCATAGGGTTGTACATGGATCTGTCTCGATTCGCCGATCTGCACATCATCGACTGCCACGTCCACGGCGACTCCGGTGCAGACCGTTGCGCCGAGCGGGCTGCTGAGTTCAGCGCATTCATGTCTCAGGTCATGGAGCGGGGAGGAGTCTCGCAGGTGTACCTGAGCGGCTCGTGGCCGGGGCTGTACCTCAAGTCGCAGAGCAGCCAGCGCTTCTACGCGGGCGCGCCGATCGCGTGGGGGGCCCGGGCAACGGGCGAACCGCCGAAGTGGCGCGGGGTGCTGGACGGGATGATGGCGGCGGGGTTCGACGGTATCGGCGAGTTCGGGTCGAAGCCGGGACCGCGGGACGCGATGCAGCCGCTGGCGGGACCGTACTACACCGCGTTCTGGCGTTACTGCGAGTCGCGACGCGTGCCGGTGCTCTGCCACGTGGCCGACCCCGAGGAGTTCTGGGACAACGCGACCGCACCGGAGTGGGCGGTAAGACGCAACTGGACCTACGCGGGAGAGCAGTTCGCTCCCAAGGAGGAGTACTACGCCGACATGGCGCAGGTGTTCGGCCGGCATCCGGAGATGTCGCTTGTCATGGCGCACATGTACTTCCTGTCGGCCGACCTCGAGCGCGCCGCGACGTTCTTCAC
>CAZJJT010000643.1:0-1139 GCA_964546395.1 uncultured Fibrobacterota bacterium | reverse complement strand
CGTACGCCCATGTCGCGTTCGACCTCACACCAGGCATCGAGCTGCTGTACCACATGTCGCAGCGACGCGACGAGTGGCGGCAGTTCTTCATCACCTGGCAGGATCGGCTCCTGTTCGGCACCGATATCATGCCGGGACAGACACTCGATGAAGCGCTGGCCCGTATCTGGCTGCTGCGGATGTTTCTGGAGACCGATGAAGAGTTTCGCACGCCGGACTGCGCCGATGATCTGCTCACCCGCTACGACAAGCCGTTCCGCGGCCTGGCGCTCCCTCCCGAAGTGCTCGAGAAGGTGTATGCCGCCAACTTCGTGCGGATATTCGGCAGGCAGGCACGGCCGATAGACAGCCGGCTGGCAGCAGAGCTGGCGGAGAAGAACGGTTACGCAGAGCTGGCGGGGTTGTTCCGCGACAGCGTGTAGTGCTGTTCGGCGCACTCGTCGCGCAGACGACGCGCGCTTTCCTCGGCGGTGATATCACGCTGCGGCATGGCCAGCATCTCGTAGCCCACCATGAACTTCTTCACCGTGGCCGAGCGGAGCAGCGGCGGGTAGTAGTGCACGTGGAAGTGCCACTCGTCGTGCGCCGCACCGTCGGTGGGCCGCTGATGGATTCCCATCGAGTACGGGAAGCTGGTCCTGAACAGGTTGTCGTAGCGCACCGCCATCCGCTGGAGCGCATCGGCGAAATCGACCCTCTGGGCCCTGTCGAGCGCAGCGATGTCGCGTGCGTGGAACCGCGGCAGCAGCATCACCTCGAACGGCCAGAAGGCCCAGAACGGCACGAGCGCCACGAAACTGTCGTTGGCGAATACCACGCGCTCGCCGCGCGACATCTCGAGGGCGACGTAGTCGCACAGCATGCATGAGTCGTGCGCCCGCGCGTACTCCCGCTGGGTACCGCATTCGACCGCCGGGTACTGCGGTACTGTCTGGTTGGCCCAGATCTGGCCGTGCGGGTGCGGGTTCGAGCAGCCCATGATCGCGCCACGGTTCTCGAATATCTGCACATAGCTGATACCGTCCATTGCACCGATCTCGCGGTACTGCTCCGCCCACACGTCCACCACCCCGACCACGTCGCCCCGCTCCATCAGGGCCAGTGTGAGGTCGTGCCGCGGCGAGAAACAGATCACCCGG
>CAZJJT010000642.1:0-2957 GCA_964546395.1 uncultured Fibrobacterota bacterium | reverse complement strand
CACATCTCCACCGCACGCTGGTCGATTCCCTTGTACCGTCCGCACACCAGCACCAGCGCCTCCTCACCGCTCAACTCCTCCACCAGCGCATGGCTCAGCAAACGCCCGCCCGGCGTGAGCATCACGACCCGCGCCCTGCGGCCCGCCAGCCGCTTGCGGCTCGCCGCGACCGCCCGCACCACCGGCGCCGCCCGCACCAGCATCCCTGCCGCCCCGCCGTACGGGTAGTCGTCCACCGTATGGTGCCTGCTGTCGTCGGAGTAGGGCCGGATATCCTCCACCCGCACCGACACGAACCCCTTGTCTATCGCACGGGCGATGATACTGTCCCCGAACACTCCGTCAAACATCCGCGGAAACAGTGTCAGAATCTCAAAGATCATAGCCCACCGTCACCCCGGCTCACAGTGCTAGCCAACATCTTCGAGCGCCGCACTGTCCACGTCGATACGGCCCGATGCGCGGTCGATACGCCGCAGCACACCCGTACTCAGCGGCACCAGCACGTTTCGCCCCGTGTGCCACGCCACCTCCAGCGCATCCGTGGTGGGATAGTTCTCCACGTGTTTCACCACTCCCAGTTCCCGCTCTCCGTCGCACACCCGCATGCCCTCGAGCTCAAAGTGGTAGAATTCCCCTTCACCGAGCTTCGGCAGCTGCTCGCGATCCACCAGGATCGCCCCGTTCGTGAGCGCTTCCGCCTGCTCACGGCTCTCCACTCCCTCGAACCGGCACACCAGCCCGCCGCTCACCGCCTTCACCTCCACCACGACCATCGGCCGCGTGGGCCCTTCCGCCGCTCCCGTCTCCACTCGCGCAGGACACTTCAGCGACTCAAGAGTCCGGCCCTGCGCGTACACATGACACTCGCCCCGCAGACCGCGCGGTTTGCCGATCGTGGCAATCACCACCCGCTCCGGCCCCTGCTCCGCCACGTCGCGTCCGCGCGATGGCGAACCGGCACGTGCCTCGCCTGTCACGCTACGAACTCTTCGGCGTCGGCTTCGGCTTGGCCTTGCGCTTGCGCTCCGGCATCCTCTCGACAGCGTCGGTGGGAACACCCTTCGCAATCGCTTCGGATTTCTGCGCGTGGCGATCCTGTTTCAGAAGGTTCGCGACAGTCTCGGTCGGCTGCGCGCCCTTGCCAATCCAGTATGCCACCCGGTCGGTCTTGACGAGAAACTCCTTGGGACTGGCCTGCGGGTTGTAGGTCCCCAACGTCTCCAGGAACCGCCCATCACGGCTCATCCTGCTGTCCGCTGCCACGATACGGTAGCGAGCGACTTTTTTCCTGCCCGTTCGGGCCAAGCGAATCTTGACTGACAACGCACTCTCCTCACGCAATACGGTTAGACTCTTCCCGCCCGGCCTCCATACCACCGGACAGCACCCGAAACACTCGTTCTGCTATCTCATCGGCATCAGGCTGCGCATTGCCGCAGCCGAACCGCGCTTGCCCGCCACCTTGTTCATCCGCTTCATCATCGTGCGCATGCTGTCGAACTGGTTGAGCAGGCGGTTGACTTCCTGCACGCTCGTACCACTGCCCTTCGCGATGCGCCGCCGACGGCTCCCGTCAATGATAACGGGCTTCGCGCGCTCCTGCACGGTCATCGAGCAGATCGCGGCCTCCACCCGCTTCAGCGCTCCCTCGTCCACGCTCACGTCCTTCATCTGGCTGCTCGCGCCCGGAATCATCGACAGCAGCTCGCCCAGCGAACCCATCTTGCGCACCTGCCTGAGCTGTTCGAGAAAATCCTGCAGCGTGAACTGGTTGCGCCGGATCCGCTTCTCGAGCCGTCGCGACTCATCCTTGTCAACCACCTCCTGGGCCCGCTCCACCAGCGACACGATATCGCCCATGCCGAGTATCCGCGACGCCATCCGCTCGGCAAAGAACGGCTCGAGCGCGTCGGGTTTCTCGCCGACACCCACGTAGCGCACCGGTACCCCGGTGGCACTCAGGATCGACAGCGCCGCACCCCCGCGCGCATCACCGTCCATCTTACTCAGCACCACGCCCGTAAACGCCACCTGGCGGTGGAACTCCTCCGCAACGTTCACCGCGTCACGCCCGGTCATCGCATCCGCCACGAACAGCACGTCATCGGGCCGCGCCGCCTCCTTCACCGCGCGCAACTCCGCCATCATCTCTCCATCTATCTGCAGCCGGCCTGCCGTATCAACTATCACCAGGCTGTACGCCTCACGCTTCGCCAGCGCCATCGCGTTGCGGCACACACTCACCGCGTCCACTCCCCGCTCGGCATGCACCGGCACCCCCAGCGACTTGCCCAGCGCTTCCAGTTGGTCGATTGCCGCCGCACGATGAGTGTCGCACGCCACAAGCAGCGGTCGATGGCTGCCCTGCTTGCGGAAGTGCAGTGCGAGCTTGGCGGCGACCGTGGTCTTGCCCGACCCCTGAAGGCCAGCCAGCAGGATGACATTCGTGCGGTTGTTGTGATAGCGTACCGGCTGCGACGAGCCGCCCATGAGTTCGGCAAGCTCATCGTGGACTATCTTGACCACCTGCTGGGCCGGTGTGATACTGCGCACGACTTCGGCCCCCAGCGCCTTCTGCTGCACCCGCCCGATGAACTGCTTCACCACCCCGAGACTCACGTCCGCCCCAAGCAGCGCGCGGCGCACCTCGCGCATCGCCTCCGAAACGTCATCGGAGCCCACGGTGCCGCGGCCACGGAGTTTCTTGAAGACGGAATCGAACCGGGATGTCAGCTCTTCGAACATCGCCACCAACCATGACAACACAGCGCCCGGAGAGCTCGGTCATGCGCTCCCGGGACGAGGGAAATGGGGTTAAGATACTTCGCGCGGGCTTTTTTCTACAAGCACGACCGGCACATCCGGCGTTCCCGTGGTATTTTGGACACTCCGTCGGGAGACAGGCATGTGCGGGGATATTCTGCGGCAGGATTCATCGTACTACATGAACAGGG
>CAZJJT010000641.1:0-2960 GCA_964546395.1 uncultured Fibrobacterota bacterium | reverse complement strand
CGCGGTGTTCTGCAGCCCCACGCCAAGCGAGCCGCAGGCAGACTCAAGGTTGTCCTGAAGCCGCGATCCCTCCGGCTCCGGCACGACCACGTTGCCTGCCTGTCGGCGGGCGACAAACACAATCCGTGCCTGCGGCGACAACGCCCGGGGGCGGGACACGCGGTACGAGCGAAGAGAGTGTTCAAGCACACCGGACCGGACTAACAGCCCCAGCGCACGTGCAACCGTGGGACGCGAAACCCGGTACTCCGCACAAAGAGCTTTCTGCGGAGGAAGACGGTTGGTACCGTCCCACTCTCCCCGCAGAAGCCGCTCTTTCAGCGACGCGGCGATCTGCTCGCTCGCATTGGCTTTCACCGGCGGGGTGGTCGGCTGATGTCCGGGCTCATCGTCACCACAAATGCGCGTCCGCGCGCCCTGCCTGACCGCAAGCACCCCCTCCTCGGCAAGACGGTGGCACGCCCGGTGAGTGGTGGGGACCGAGACACGGAGCGAGTGCGAAAGCTCCGCATACGAAGGCAGCACAAGGATCCCGCGATGGCGGTACTCCTCCACGAGGCGCACCAGGCCCTGATGCGCCCTGGCGCTTGCGCTGAGATGAGCATGTGCGGGTGTCACAGTGCTCCTTGATTTTATATGTTCTAGAGTAAGTTACATTATTGACATCAGCTTGACCACGGGGTTCAGCGACTGCCCTATCTTTATCATGGGGACAGCAGACAGGTGGCACAATCAGACCAGGCCCGGGGGGACACATGGTTACGCGCGCAGGTTCGCTTCTTTTCATTCTGACAGCAGCCGCGAGTACGTTCGCGTTGGACAGCGGCATGGTCGTGATCCTTAACGACGCCGGGGCGGCCGGGTTCAGCCGGATGACGCTGCACTACCTCTCGACCGGTGATTCGCTGGTACTCGAGCCGGCCGGTGTTCGCCAATCAGCCGCATTCTCGCCGGACGGACGGAAGATTGCGTACTTCAGGGGCATCATCGATGCCTGGGACCAGGTCAGGAGCGAGCTCTACACCATCAACGTCGATGGGTCGAACCGGCAGTTCCTTGTGGGCAACATCGGCAAGACTTACGCCGGAATCCGGTGGGCCACTGACGGCTATATCTACTGGCACGGGTGGGACAAGGTGGAGCGAATCCCTGAGGACGGGGGCACAAAGACTACAGTGCACACGATGGTCGGCGGGGTGCCCACTGGTGACGGCACCGGGTCGGTGGACCCCTCCAACTCGAGCTGGCAGTTCTCGGGTGATGGGACCCGTTCGATCGGAACGGCTCAGCGCTACACCAGCAGCGGCTCGAAGGCCGGCTGGGCCCAGCTTGCGATAGACCTGACAACCGGACGGGAGTTCTCGCCTATCGCTCCGTGCCAGGGCGGAATCTCGCCTGACGGCAACATGATATCCGTGTCTGAGCAGGGCCATCGGGTGTACCGGTTCGCCCCGTGGGATATCCAGTACATCGAGTATTTCGAGGACACGGTCAAGGTGGGTGACACGTACGATGGATGCCGGAGCGGAGCGTTCAAGGCCACGAGCATCTGTCCCGATTACGACACGGTGGTCTGGGTCGGTCCTGACCTGAACGACATGTTCAGCATCGGGCCGACATGGGCCGACAACCCGGAAATCGGCCGGCCCCGGTTTTCGAGCTGGAGCAACAACGTCTACATGTTCAACACCAGTACCCCGGTAAACGAGCAGAGCGGCGGCTCGTGGCTGTACGACCTGGCAACGCACGAGTACACGAAGGTTGGGCCCATCTACTCCGATGTTCACGACTACTATGCGGCCGAAGTCAACCTTGCCCGCGGCGTCGGGCTCTATCCCTCGGCAGCCTACCTGAGTGTCGACAGTGCCGGCACGCTGTGTGCCCCCGTGTCAGTAGCGCTGTACTCGCCCAGCGCCATGAGCGGCGCCCCGGCCATATCGGGCACCCCCGCGTGGCTCACGGTGACTCCGTCGCTCGTGTCGGCCAATGAGTACGCGCTCGAGTGTGCCCTGGTCGCCGCTTCGGTGCCGGCGCCTGGATACTACCAGGACACGGTGCAGGTGTACCCGGCCGGTATCGACGATACGCTCGAGCTCAGCGTGGTCCTCAGCGTTGCCGAGGCCACCACGACCCCGGTGATTGTCATCCACTCCCCTACCGGCGGAGAGGTGTTTGCGGTCGGAGACACCATACGGGTCGAGTTCTCGTCGGACACGGTCGAGTGCCCGGGCACCCTGCTGTCGCTTTCGGTTGACGGTGGTGAGAGTTGGTGGCTGATGACAACCACTGACTCGTACGAGTCGGGCCAGCACATCACGTTCGACTACGTGATCCCGCCCACGCTTCAGGGCGGAGGCGGCACACCGCTGAGCGCGATCTCCGAGAGCTGCATCGTCAGGGTCTCGCGCTACCCGAACGGGTACGAGACGTTGTCGGGGACATTTGCGATCAGAGAATCGACTGCATCGAAGGCGCCCGTGTCCGAACTCGACCGTGTCTCTGAGCTGTCAGCCATGGGCCGCAGCCGCGGGAACGGGATCCAGCTGATCGTGGCGTCTCCCTTCGCCGGAACCGCACGGCTGCTCGACCTGAGCGGCAGACAGTCGCAGTCCTTCGCCCTTGTGCAGGGCCGTCAACTGCTCACACTTCAGTCGGTGCAGCCGGGAAGGTTCGTGCTCGACGTGCGCTACGATGACGGCCATCGAAGCTACGTCTTCGTTGAGGCCCGCTGAAGCCGGAACACCGTGCTGTGACAGGGGAGCGGGCCGTGCCGGACGGCTCTATCAGCGTGCGTTGTCGGTGAGTCCCGGAAACGAGTCGGTGCGGAACGGGCTGGCCGGAAGCCCTTCCTTGTTGTACAGCGTGCATTCGGGGTTGTTGGCCCAGCCGTAGCGCACGGCAATGGGTGTGCTCACCCCGCTGCACGACAACACCACCGTCGGGCCCTGTATCTCGGCGCT
>CAZJJT010000640.1:0-2965 GCA_964546395.1 uncultured Fibrobacterota bacterium | reverse complement strand
CAGCAGGACCATGTAGGGGGTCCGCAGTTCCCGCATGGAGTCTCTCCACAGCTCCACGAGGTTCGCCATGTGTGTTGGTGTGTCACTCGCCGAGACAGTTGAGAACCGCACCCGGCTGCTGCCATCAGGGCGCCTCTCGATGATATCACCATCTCTCTCCTTGTATTTCCCGGCGTCCCAGATGTCGCCCCGTGCCAACGCATGCAGTTTCAGGACTGTGGATTCGTCCACCTCGAGCCGTCGGCCCCGCTCATGGATCAGCTTGAGCGCCTGACGGTATCCGCTGATTTCCTCCTCGTTACGGTCGCGCAGCAGTGGTTTTCCAAACACAACCGTGGCAACACGTGAGGCATCCATCGTCACCCCTTCTATCCGGTTCGATGACACGGCACTCTCGATGAGCGCATGCTCCCTGAGCGCTTCGAGTTTCTGGGGTGACTGCCTGGTGAACAGCTCCTGCCTGCCGCGGGACTCAGCCAGGGAATCCAGGTACCATGCCACCGAGGAGGGAATCGCGGGAGGGTCCGCGAAGAAGGCTGACAGCGTTTTCACGGTATGCTCCTTTCAATGCTCAAACCAGACGCCGCCCTGCAGCATTCGGCGCCTTGGGCCACACTTCTCCAATATGCATCAGTTCCAAGCGATGTTACCTAATTCGTTACCTAATTCGTCGAGTATTGCCCAATTCCCGGCTGCAGTGCCCCAGGATGCAGTCCGGGGCATGGTTGCCGAGACCGACGGTCCGGAGGCGGCGTCTCGGTATGCACACCGCGTTACTCGACCACCGCCAGAGGGCTGTGAGCCCAGGCCGGTGCGACCGGCGGTCGCCGGGCGAAACAGTACCAGAGGAAAGGACGCGTTGGGGCGGCCGCTCCGCCGCGTCCAAAGCCGCGGGGGTGCTGGGGGTTGTGGCGATTGAACACCCCCCCGGCCGGGGTGTGGGTCGCGCAGACCCACGACTGGCCCGTGACGCGGAGCAGAAGAGGAGGAGCACGACCAGGACAGGTTCGCCCCTGTGCACGCGTTTGCCACACCGGGCCTGAAGACCCGGCGTGGAACCCGGCAAAGCCCGGTGAACCGGGCTGGGAGCGTTTCGCCCGCAAGGGGGCATCGCGCCAGTGCAACCCGTGTGCTGCCAACGCGACCGAAGGTCGCGAGGCAAACGCCAGACGGGTGGTGGCCCATTTGCGACGAGAGGAAGGCGCAACCCTCGAAACGTTTACAATCGCCGTGCTCGATTCGCCCCAAAATGACCGGTCGATCCGGGTCAAAATGACCGCCCGATCCGTTTAATTTGACCGACGGATCCGGCCGAAATGACCGGCTGATCCGCCTTAGTTTGACCGGTTTTTCCCACAGCTCAGGCAGGTAGTTGCCCAGCCCGGCCCTCCGCCGCGTAGCCGCTATTGCAAAGCGGGCGTGTCGGGGTGTATTCCACCGGCTTTCTTCTGCGACAACAACGCGGGAAGGAGGCCAGATGAGCAGAGGGAGAGTACCCGTGAGAAGGATACGCGATGTACTGCGGTACAAGTACCAGCACCAGTTGAGCAACGAACGGATAGCCGGGGCCCTGCAGGTGTCGAAGGGCACGGTGCACAACGTGCTGGAGCGGTTCAGTGCCTCGTCGTTGTCGTGGCCGCTGCCGGAGCAGCTGAGCGATACGGCGCTGGAAGAGGCGTTGTACGGTACGGCCCAGCCACTCGGAAGGAACCGGTCGGTGGCCAGGCCGGATGTGGACTACCTGCAGCAGGAGTTGAGCAGGCCCCACGTCACATTGCAGTTGCTGTACGAGGAGTATCGCAAGGAGCACCCCGAGGGCCTGGGGCGTACGGCGTTCTACGAGCACTACGAACGCAACCGCGCCCGCAAGCCCGACATGCGTGTTGTGCACAAGGGCGGAGATACGCTGTTCGTCGATTACTCAGGCGACGGCCTGGAGTACGTGGAACGGGACACGGGGCTGTTGGTGCCCGCCTCGCTCTTTGTGTGCGCCTGGGGCTGCTCCAGCCACTGCTATGCGGAGGCCACACGCACACAGGCAACGGGCGACTTCGTTCCCTCGCAAGTGCGTGCCTTAGAGTACTTCGGTGTGGCACCGCACGCGCTGGTTCCCGACAACCTCAAGAGCGCGGTCCACAAGGCGTGTCGCTACGACCCGAGCCTCAACCCGCTGTACCGCCACATGGCGGAGCACTACGGTATCGCGATACTGCCCGCGCGGGTGGCAACACCCAAGGACAAGGCGGTAGTGGAGAGCTCGGTGCTTCAGGTGCAGCGGTATATCCTGGCGCGTCTGCGCAACTGCACGTTCTTCAGTCTGGAGGAAATCAACGAGGCCATTGCCCGACTGCTGCAGGAGCTCAACGACCGGCCGATGAAGGACTACGGCGGGATGTCACGCCGCCAGCGCTTCGAGCAGAACGACCGGCCCTATGCACTGCCGCTGCCGGCACAGCGCTTTGCCATTACGCACTTCCAGCCAGGTCTGCGGGTGGCTCCCAACTACCACATCCGCTACCGCGACCACTACTACAGCGTGCCCCACCGCCTGGTGGGCAAGCACGTGGATGTGTACCAGTCGGGGCAGATACTGGAGATTTACCACGACAACCAGCACGTCTGCCGCCACCAGGTGAACCACTGCAAGTACGACTACTCCACCGAACAGGAGCACATGCCCGCCGAGCATGCGTTCGTGCACGGCTGGTCCAAGCAGTACTTCATCGGCGAGGGGCTTAAAATCGGTGCTGCCACAGCAGAAGCGCTCAAGCAGACCATGGAACGCCAACAGCACGTGCAGCAGGGGTTCAATGCCGCGCAGGGCATCCTGCGGCTGGGACGGGCGCATACGCCCCAGCGGCTGGAGAAAGCCTGTGAGCGAGCACTTCACTACGCCACACCGACCTACCGCAGCATCAAGAGCATCCTGGAGCAGCATCTGGAAGAGCAGCCGCTGCCCGGGCAG
>CAZJJT010000639.1:0-2969 GCA_964546395.1 uncultured Fibrobacterota bacterium | reverse complement strand
AGTGGGCGCAGCACATGAAACACTCAATGATGGAGAGCCTGCGGCAGTACAACACGCACCGAATGCTGCACGAGTACTGCGCGGAGATGTACCAACCGGCGGCGGCGTTTTCGGCCGCGGTGAGCAGGGACAACTACAGTCGGGCGCGTGCGGTCGGCGAATGGAAACGCAAGCTCCCCTCGCGGTTCAGTTCGCTGGCGCTGAGCGAGGTCCGTGTCACGGGTCTGCAGGGCAGCGTGCTCAACGTGAACAACACGATGAGCGTGACGGCGTCGATACAGCCGGGCAAGATGCGGCCCAACGAAGTTGCCGTGGAGATTGTGATTCAGGATGACGCGGGTGCGGTGCAGGTGTCATCGATGAAACTGCGGAAGAACAACGGAGCGCACCTGCAGTTCGAGGGCACGTTCGAACCGCCGCGTACCGGGCAGTTCCGCTACGGCGTGCGGGTGGTACCGCACCACCAGGACCTGGTGACCCGTTTCGACCCGGCCATGGTCTGCTGGGGATAGGCGAGGGCGCCTGCGCGCCTGACACGGGGTGCGCCGCGGAGGCGAGTATTTTCGCCACTCAGCGATGACACCACACGACGCGCAGAACGCCACACCGGGCAGTGCGGAACTCACACGCTTCTTTGTGCCTCTCGCGCTGATCGCCATCTCGCAGGCACTCACCTACCCGCTCGTCGCGATGGTCGCGTCGCGAGGCCCCGGGGGCGCGCTCAACATGGCGGGCCTGGCGCAATCGAACACATTCATGTTCTTCCTGAGCTCGATCTCCGCGGGACTGGTCACCACCGGCATGACCTACGGCCGCACGCGCGGCGGCTACCAGCGCTACCTTCGGGCGAACACCATCCTGATGGTTCTCGTGGGGACGCTGCACGCGCTGTTCTCGCTCCCGGGGCCGTCGCACCTGGTGTTTGGTGTGATTATGGGGCTGGCGCCGGCAATCGAGCAACCGGCACGGCTCACATTCATGGCCTGTCTCCCCCTGCACATGCTGTTTTTTCTGCGCAACGCACCGCACGTGGCGCTGTTCAACGCTCACCGCACTGCACGTGCCTACGTGGCCACGCTCGGGAGAATTGTAGTAACCGCCGCACTGTCGCCGGTGTTCTGCGCGTTCGGGCTGGTGGGACCGGTGTGGGCAGTCGTGTGTCTGACCGTGCCGCTGCTGTTCGAGATAGTCGCGGCCACCGCGCTGGCGCGACCGTACGTGCGTGCGCTCGAGGATGAAACGGAGCCGGTGGCATCGATGGGTGAGGTGCTCCGGTTCACGTTCACGCTCTCGGTGGGCACCGTGTTTCTGAGCCTCTCAGGCTATGTTGCGGGCGCGTTCGTGGCACGTGCGCCGAACCCCGAACACGTGCTCCCGGCCACCTACCTTGCCCTCGGCCTGGTGAGTCCGGTGAGTTTCGCCGCGTCGCGTATCCAGGCACTGGTCGTGGCATTCTCGGCCAACCGGGCCACCAACCGCCAACTCGCCCGCTACGCGGGCATGACGGGGCTGTTTCTCGGCGCTCTTCCACTGCTGTTCCTCACGCCCGGTCTGCGCCAGCTCTACTATGTCCGTCTCCAGAATCTTCCCCCCGCCGACCTGCACCTTGCCACCGCCGCGGCCCTTGCGCTGTTCTTCACGCCGGTCACGGTTGCGCTGCGTTCGTACGGCGAGGGAAGGGCGGCGTTTGTGAAGAAACCCGAGGCGGTGCTGTGCGGCCAGGCGGCATACCTCGGCCTGGTAGTGACCACCGCATTCGTCGCACTCCAGATGGGGCTCCCGGGCCAGTACATCATCCCGCTGTCGGTTGGGGTGGGCAACCTGTGCGCAGTGGGGACGTTGATGATGGTGCTTGGGGGGCTGTACCGGGAAGGCATGCCCCCTGCTCCGAGCCACGCGGTGTTCACCGAGAACTGAACCGCACTCAGCCGCCCCTCGGAAACTCCTTGTCTTCCCGCAGCAGTTTGCCGTGGTCGTACTCCCCCGTGGCTTCGTGGTCGCCGTTGGGGTAGAACCGGTGGAACACGCCGTGGGGCTGTCCGTTGTCGTACGAGCCTTCGAACTTCACCTTGCCGCTCTCGTGGTACAGCTTCTCCGGCCCGTGCTTCACCCCTTTCGCCCACGTCTCTTCCCGCTGTTTCTGCCCGCTCTCGTACCACCACACCGCAGGTCCGTCCTGAAGGTCCTCGACATAGGTGCACTCCATCTCCAGGTTGCCGTTGCGGTAGTACGAGCGGTACGGACCGCTGCGCTTGCCGTGCTGATTGGTGTACTCCAGCACCTTCACCCCGTCCTCGTTCCACATCGTGTAGAACCCGTGCATCACCCGCTTGCCGTTCTTCGTGTACGCCTCGTAGCGCTCCTGCAGCGCGCCACTCTCGTACTGCGTTTCGACTGTGTCGACCGCTCCGGCCTGGGTGGCAGTCGCCGGCTTGGACGCAGTCGAGGTGGTTACCGAAGACGACGTGGTACCGGTGAGTGCACACCCGGAAGCGACAAGCATCACCATCGCACCGATTGCTCCACTGCCCGCTGCACTGCTGCGCATGGTCTCCTCCTCTGTACCCGGTTGTGTCCTGCAGTCCACAAAATACGCATCCGCACCCCCTGTCGCGACATATCTTTCGGGCGCTGCCAACACCACAGACGCTGCGGAGCTGTGCCATGCTCGGGTCCTCGATACCGCCGGTCAGCCTTGGCACTTCCAGCAGCACCGGCACCTATGCGTTCCACGAAGGCGACCTGCTGGTGCGGGTCGAGGGCGTGCGGGTCGGAGCGGCAGGAGGGCGGGACATCGCGAAGCTCGGACTGACCGAGTCGCACCGCACCACACTGGGCCGGTTCTCTGCAGTCAAAGCCTTCGCGGTACAACTCGACACCGTACCGCATCTCCCCCCGGGTTTCGAACTCCGCCCGCTACGTGCCCTCTACGGGGTGCTACCTGAGCGGCAGATGGAGGAAGCGACGAC
>CAZJJT010000638.1:0-2981 GCA_964546395.1 uncultured Fibrobacterota bacterium | reverse complement strand
GGCAGGGAGTACCGCGACCGGGGCGACTATGGCGGCGCGCTGCAGGTGGTGAGTGTCCTCCCTGCGCAGGCAGACATCCGCACGGTGGGCGGCGCAGGCCACGAGTTCTGGGTCGAGAGTGCTCAGACCAACTACTATGTCACGAAGGGGGGCGCCGCCGAGGCAGGGGCGTGGCGGGTCGAGGTGTCGCCGTCAGTGGCGGCAGTCGAAGACAAGTTCCTGCACGTGCTGGGAGTGACGCGGGCCGTCTCGAGTGCGTCACTGTCGGCAACCGAGGTGAGCGGTGACAGCCTGGTCGGGGTTGCGGTGAATGGGTGCGTGGTGGTGTTCTCCCGTCTGCAGGCACAACCCGGTGCGGTGTTGTCGTTTGAGGTCGCGACCGACACGGCACGCGTCCTTGTGTGCGACCTGACTCCCGGCTGGTGGCAGCTGTCGGTTGACGGCACGGTACGGGGGACGGAGTACGTGAGCGAGGAGGCGCGGAGCACCTGGTTCAGAACACCGCCGGCCACGGTGAGTCTCGAGTACGTGTCGATGGGTGCGGCGCCGAGGGCGCCGATGCGGCCGATGCCCGCGGCGCAGGTGCGGGCGCTGCACCGGGCTGACGGAGCGTGCCGTATCGAGTACTCGGGGTTCGGCGACGGGTCCGCGCTCCGGTTGCGGCTGTACCTGCCGGACGGGACGCTGGTGCGCGATCTGAGCAACAGCATTGTCCGTTCGGCACGAGCTGGTGTGGTGGTCTGGGACGGCAGAGATGAATCCGGCGCCCGTGCGGCCGCCGGACTCTATGTGTTCAACGTGAGTGGTGCAGATGCCACGCAGGTGACCACGTTGTGCGTGCCGTAGCAGAGGGCCCCGTGGTCAGTCGGCGACCCGGATGCGTCCGCCAGCCTGTACGTATGCACCTATCCTGAGGTCGACGCCGCTGGATGCCCGTGCGCCGTGTACGAGTCGCCCGCGAAGGTCGTAGAGAGGCGAAGAGGCGCTGTGCACGCCGGGTGCCGCGATACGCTCGCGCTGTGCAACCACCGGCGTCGCCATCACCAACTCAACAGCGTCCACGTACAGCGTCGCCCCAATGATGGGGTGGTGGATTGAGGTCCCGGAGTACCCGATTGCCAGTCTGCTCAGGCTCGAGGCGAACTCGATGTGGGCCGAGTCAGGCGAGTCCGGGCTGCTCCAGGCGATTGGCACGTCCACCGGCGTGTAGGCGGCGACCGTGTCCGTCATCTTGAGTTCACCGACGCCAATCACGTCGTGGCGCGAGCTGTCGACGTTCCACTTGTGGAAGTGCACGAAGATGCGCGCCGTGTCCTGCCCAATGGGCTCCATGGGGAAATACTTGTACTGGCAACGGAGAACCGCCGGGCGCTGCACGTACGGGAACCCGAGCTGTTCGCGCAGCAATGCCATGCTGAAAACGCCGGTCATGAGTTGAGCCGACGTGTCATCGATACCGAACATCTGGTTGTACATCCTGCCGGTCGTTATCTTTGCCGCACTGCTGCCGAGGACCGCGTCGCTCGACTGCGAGATGCCGTAGCCCTGGGCGCGGTTCTGCGTGGCTCCGTTGGTCGTGACCCACCCGTTCGGGGCGGGCCCGAGAAGGGCGTTGTTCGTCCAGACTTCAAAACTGGCGTTGGGGATGGTATCCTGGGCGTCCACCGACACGGCAAGTGTAGCGACAAGTGCCAACAGCACCGCGTTTTTCATGGGTTCCTCCGAGTCTGACGTGACAACTCGTTCATAGGACCACCAATGATACAACCGGGCCGCGGCCGATGCAAGAGCACGTGCCTGGATGGGCCGGCACCACACACCGTTGAAGGAACTATCTTCGCGGATCATCGCCACCCTGAAGGGGAGGGGCACACATGAACTGGACGGCATCGTGGATCTGGCACCCGTCAACCGGCAGCGACAGCAACTTCTTCATGTATGCACGGCGGGAGTTCTCATGCGACAGGCCTCCGTCCGAAGCCACGCTGTTCATCACGGCCGGCGCACTGTACAAGCTCTACGTCAACGGCACGTACATCGGGCGCGGCCCGAACCCCAGCGACCCGTCGCGGTACTACTACGACGTCCACACGGTATCGGGGTACCTGAGGCCGGGCACGAACGTGATTGCGGTGGTGGCCTACTCGTACGGCCCGAAGGCAGCAGGGGTGCTTGGGCAGAACTGGGGCCGGGGAGGCCTGCTGGCCGAACTGCGGGCACCGGGGCGTGGCGGTGCGACGCTTCTGGCAACCGACGCTGAGTGGCGGGTGGTGCAGGCGCCGCCGTGGGACCAGAACGCCACGGTCAACTGCACGCTTCTCGGCGACTACAAGGAAACGTACGATTCGCGTAAGGAGATCGACGGGTGGATGGTGGCAGGGTTCGACGACTCGGCATGGACCGGGCCGCAGGTGCTGGGCACGCCGCCTGTCGAGCCGTACACGAACCTGGTCGAACGTGAAATTCCGTTCTTCGTCGGTGAGCGCGTCGCGCCGCTCAACGCCGCCTGGGAGAGCGCCTCGGTAACCTACGCCTGGCGCGACGACTGGGAAGTGTACCACGAGCAGCGGCTTGCGCCGCGCAGCCCGCACCGCGGACAGCGTGAGCTGGAGAAGCCGGTCATCGTCACCAAGACCCACGCCGACTATGTGCCCTCCATCGCGCTCGACTTCGGCCGCGATGTCACGGGGTACCCCGAAATCACCATCGCCGACAGCAGGGGCGGCGTGGTCGACGTGCTGTATGCCGAAGACGCGTACTACACGCGGGTCGACCGGTTCATCCTGAGGGGCGGGCGGCAGGTGCTGCAGCCGTTCAACCGCCGCACGTTCCGCTACATCAAACTGGTGTTCCCGGAAGTGGCCGAGTCCGTCACGATAGACAGCGTGTCGATGGAGATGCAGACGTACCCGGTGAACATGCACGCGGCGTCGTTCTCCTGCTCCGACGATCGTCTGAGCCGGATATGGGAAGTGGCACGG
>CAZJJT010000637.1:2733-2986 GCA_964546395.1 uncultured Fibrobacterota bacterium | reverse complement strand
CTGCGAGGTGGTCCCCTCGAACACGGTATGCAGAATCTCCAGCGTTGCACCCGTTCCCCCGACCCCTTCAGCCTGTGTGAACCGGCACCAGTCCAGGCGGATCGTGCCACCCGTGTTCGCGTATATGCCACCCAGGTCACGCTGGGCAGTCGCCGCCCTGCGGAACAGCACCGGACTTCCGGCCGTGCCGGAGGCGAGGAGCACCCCGCTCACCGCGATGTTGCAGACCTGCGGCTGGTCGAAGTTCTCGACC
>CAZJJT010000637.1:0-2723 GCA_964546395.1 uncultured Fibrobacterota bacterium | reverse complement strand
CCTCGATGCTCAGCGTGCAGTTGACGGCAACCGACAGCGGTCCCCACAGAACATACGGGCTGCCCGCCGTGTTCCACGTGGCGTTAGCGGCGATGGTGCCCGAGACATTGGTGGCATGGGCCTGGAGCGCCGCGAGGAGCAGTACCGCGGCAAGGAGAGGCGTGGGTCGCATGGTATCACCTCCGCGAAGGGTACACCATAAGTATACCATGTCCGGGGGCGTTGTACACTCGTCGGGGCCCACAAAACTGTGCGTGGGGTGGTCTGCCGAACTATCTTATGGCTGCACAATCCGGGGGAGGCGTCAGTGTATCCAACGCCTGAAGGGGGGTAGTGTATGAGGAATGTCTGTCGTTCCATGGTTTCAAAGGTAGTTGTGTCGGTTGTCTTCGCAGTCGTCGGGACCGCGGTAGCTCAATGGGACCTGGTGCCGCCAAACTGGGTACACCGGGTCCATCCCACCAACGATCTCTGGTACGACCTGTACATCCCGTACCCCGACAGCCTGGAGGCGGGGAAGACCTATCCGATGGTCCTGGCGCTGCACGGGTGCTGCCGGGCCAACGACGACGATCCCGGGGAGGTGGTCGTGGGGGTCGATAACATCTACCGGCAGTGGCACAACTACGGCTCCAACACGCAGACCGAACCGACCTGGATCGTCGCTCCCGGCAGCATGAACAACTGGGACACCAAGCGCGATCGCATCTTCGAAATTCTCGATGATCTCATCGTGGAGTTCCCTATCGACACCCAGCGGATCATCATCACGGGGTTCTCCAGGGGCGGGCGGGGCAGCTTCACGTTCGCCAACGCCCGGCCGCATTTCTTCTCGGCCATCATCCCGGCCGCCGCGGCGCTCTCCGACGCCAACGACTTCGTGGTGGACAACATCAAGGGTATTCCCACGTTCGGCGGCGTGTGTGCGGGTGACGACTGGTGCGACAACCACGAGTTGACCGTTTCACCGGTCCGCGCAGCCAACGGCGATACGCGCGGCAACTACCGCTGGGTGCGGGGGGTCAACCCGATATTCGAGCGGTGGGACTCGACGTGTCACGGTGAATCGATGGGGTACCTGTACGGGACGAACGTGGTGGGCATGACCCCGGTATCGTTCGGGTTGTCGCGGGTGAACGACGGCAACGTGTACCCGAATGTCCGGTTTACGTCGCATGACCATAACGACACAATCGGTGCGGGGCTGGTGCGGTTTGCCGTGGATGCGCGAGATGACGGGCAGATCACGAAGGTGGAGTTCCTCCGGGAGCAGGTCGGTCGTAACGACCGCCAGGTAGTGGCGACTGTCACTGAAGCGCCGTGGGAAGCGGATATCTGGATCAGCGGTGAACGGATGCCGATATTCCGTATCGACGGGTCGGTGAATATCTGGGCGCGGGCGTATGACAACGGCTCGAGCCTGGGCTACGCGATGGACAAGTACTCGACCGACGCGGTGCACCTGTACACCGACGGTCCGGCGCTGGGGACGGTGCAGCGCACCGTGGGCGCGGCGCACCGGGCGGGTATCACATTCGAGCAGATTCCGACAGCGGTACGCGTGCTGACCTCGCGGGAAGAACCGATGGTGGTATGCGTGCTGAGACTCGATGGTACGGCGGTATGGGCGACACGGCGTGAGGGCGCGGGAGCCGTGGAAGTCGCGTACGAGAGGCTTGCGAGTGGCACATACCTGCTTGAGGTGGTGCAGGCAGGGGCGTTCCACAGTCACCGGTTCGTTACCCACGGCACGGGGTATTAGGCCGGGCCCGACCAACGGAAGGGCGCAACCGGGAGCCCTTACCAACGTATCCTGTACGGTTTCAGTGGGAGCGAACCCAGACCCTCGTCGTCCCTCCGTCCGCGTATGACACCTGCAGCAGGAGCCACCCCGTGTGGACCTGACCGAGTGGAACGCTCTGTTGCCCGGCTTCTACCGCGAAGCTTTTCACGGTCCTGCCGTGCATGTCCAGCAGGCGTGCGGTCCCCGAGGCAGGAGCGCGGAGTACCACTGACGTGGTTCGTGCATCGCGGGTGAGCGAGGCACGCAGGTGTGTGGCTCGGGCAGGTGTGGTCGTGTGGCGGCGGAGGCCGGTGGTTGGTGTGGCGATGGTGAACGTGTCGCTGTAGGTCTCGTACCCGTTGGGGTAGTTGGATATCTTCACGATGCAGGCTGGCAGCGTCTGGCCCGGGGTCAGATCCCCGCCGAACAGGCTGGCAGGGAGCACGTACTCGAGTGTGAGGTCGGAGCCGACCGGTTCGGCGTCACCGGTGTGCATCATGGTGAACCCCTCGCCACCGTCGACAGAGAGGGAGATAACCGCCCCAATGAGTTGCGTGGAGTCGGCTGAGTACTGCACGCGAAGCGTATCGCCAATGTAGTAGGTCTGGCCTGCCACGGGGTTGGAGATCTGTATCGGTCCCTGGGGACGCGGCCCCACCGATAGCGTCACGGTGTAGGTCAGCTGCTCTGTCGTGCCCGCAGGTGTTACCGTGATGGTATCGGTCACCGTGCCTTCGCCCGGCAGAGCTGCCTGCACAAGCGTGTTGGTCAGTGTGGCAGTGTTGGCGTTCGTCAGGGATGCTTCCACAAGCAGCCATGCGGACTGGCCGGTCACCGCGGGCGCCGAGGACATGGCAGGCGCGCTCGTGACTGTCACGGTCTTGGGCGCGGGGAGGGGCGAGCCTGGGACGGCCGAGAATGACATTGAACGAGGTGAGAG
>CAZJJT010000636.1:0-2990 GCA_964546395.1 uncultured Fibrobacterota bacterium | reverse complement strand
GGCATGCAGACCATGATGGACGAGTCGAATGAGCAGATGGCGATTGCCGGTGCACTGGCCGTGGCGCTGACGATCATGGTACTGATAGGGATTCTCGAGTCGTTTGCGATGGCGTTCGTGATCTGGCTGACGCTGCCGCTCGGGTTCATTGGTGTGGTCTGGGCGTTGTACCTCAGCGGGAACAACTTCTCGATGATGGCGAACATGTCGATTATCATGCTGATCGGCATCGTGGTGAACAACGCGATCCTCATGATCGACCATGCGCGGCAGGAGCGTCGTGACAAGGGGATTGGGCCGCGGGAGGCGATTACGGATGCCGCGGTGGTCAAGCTGAAGGCGATTATTATGATGAACCTGGCGATCGTGCTGGCCATGGCGCCCCAGGCCCTTGCGCTCGGAAGTGGCGGGGAAATGCGTGCGCCGTTCGCGATTACCGCAATTGGCGGGATCGTCGTGTCGACGGTGCTGACATTGTTTCTCATGCCGGTGCTGTACGTGTGGACCGCGCCGAGGAAGGTGAGTTCGGGGCACGAGGCGCAGCGGCTGAGCGTGGATATCCCGTAGGACAGCCGGGTACGGGTACCGCTTCACTGAGCACGAGCACGATATCTCACACTCGTACACGTACTCGTCTTCTGCTATTTTCCCGCGGTACAGAGGTTCGCAGCCAGCCTGCGGGGGCAGCCGTGTCGGTGACAACCAACCCAGTCTCGCGGATCCATATCCGGCACCGAGTAACTCCGCTCACCCTGGTGGTTGGCACGGGCGCTGACGGGCCCGTGGTGCTGTCGACGGCGTTTGGTGTCAGGGGCCGGGAGTCTGTCTCGACACTGCCCGCGGTAAGGCGCGCGGCCAGACAGTGGGCAGGCATGGTCCGGCGGTTTCTCGACGGCGCCGGGAATGACCTGGTTTCGATTCCGCTTGCACTCGGGCAGCTCAGCCCGTTTCGCCGTCGGGTACTTCGGGCGGCACGCAGAATCCCCTGGGGAGGCACGGTGTCGTACGCGCAGCTTGCTTGCATGGCGGGGTCGCCGCGGGCTGTCCGCGCAGCGGCTTCGGTGATGCGCAGCAACCCGTTTCCGCTGGTAGTGCCCTGCCATCGGGTGGTACGCAGCGGTGGGGCGATCGGGGGGTTCATGGGCAGGACCGCGGGCGCGGCAATCGCACTCAAGCGGAGGCTTCTGGAAAACGAGGAGACGACATGACGCAGTTCGTGCTCGACACGAATGTCCTTCTGTACGACCCCAACGCACTCTACGCGTTTGAGCAGGACATGGTTGTCATTCCGCTCGTGGTGGTGGAGGATATCGGCCGGATGAAGAAGGACCCGAGCGAGACCGGCCGCAACGCCCGCGAATCGTCGCGCATTCTCGACGAGCTTCGCCTGACCGGCTCGCTCACCGAGGGGGTCGCGCTGCAGCACGGCGGGCGGCTGCGGGTGTGCATGAGCGCCGAAGAGACCCTCCGCCGTCTCCCGCGCGATCTCCGTGAGCAGGGGCGCGACTCGATGTTGCTTGCGACCGTCCTCGATATCCAGCGCTCTGCCGATTCGCCGCGGACGGTGCTGGTGAGCAAGGATCTCAACCTGCGGATCAAGGCGGATGCGCTGGGGCTCGAAGTGATGGATTTCGAGGCGGAAAAGGTCGATATCCATGAGTTGTACACGGGGATGGTCGAGTACGCGGCGACGACCGAGGCGCTCGACACGCTGAAGCGGGACGGCTCGATCCGCCTCCCCCTCGAACTCATGCCCAACCAGTACGCGGTGCTGCGGGCTGGCGGCGAGCCCTCACGGGTGGAGTACGGGCGTTACGACGCTGAGGAGAAGGTGGTGAAGCGGCTTCTGTCGCTCAACGACGAAGGGGTGTTCCGGCTCAAGCCGCGCAACGACGAGCAGCGGGTGGCCCTCGACGCGCTCCTCGACGACTCGATACAGCTGGTGACACTGGTGGGCAAGGCTGGTACCGGTAAGACGCTTCTGGCAGTGGCCGCCAGCCTCTACAAGACGGTGGAGCAGAATGCCTACTCGCGGATACTGGTGTCGCGCCCGACACTCCCCATGGGCAAGGATATCGGGTTTCTGCCGGGGACCGTGGAGGAGAAGCTGACGCCCTGGATGTACCCGATTGCCGACAACGTGGAGTATCTGATGCGCGCGGGGAGCAAGGCGCGGCAGAAGAGCCCGGGGTTCAGGGAGCTGGTGGACGCGGGGATCCTGGTGATCGAACCGCTGACCTATATCCGCGGCCGGTCGATACACAACCAGTTCCTGATTGTCGATGAAGCGCAGAACCTGACACCCCACGAGATCAAGACGATTATCACGCGCGTGGGTGACGGGACCAAGACCATCGTTACGGGTGACCCCTACCAGATCGACAACCCCTACATCGACTCTTCCAGCAACGGCCTCGCCTACCTGGTGGAGCGGTTCAAGGACCAGACAATCAGCGCCCACATCACGTTGCGCAAGGGGGAGCGCTCGGCGCTGTCGGAACTGGCTGCCAACCTGCTGTAGGCGCCTTCCCGGCGTGCAGACACGGCCAGAACCGTGCAGAAACAGTCTGCACATGTATTCCTTGTATTTTACTCTGGTTTGGCCTCTTACGTACTCTGCGGGTGAGGGGGTCCGGTGCCGGATCTGCTGGGTGACATACTGTCGCGTGCAAAGCCGATAGATGCGGCGGTGCGGGATGACGCGGCGCGGGAAGCTGCGGAGAGCGACCGCCGTATCGGCCAGGTGCTCGTGGCCCGGCGTGTGTGCGACGAAGAAGCGGTGGGGGAGGCGCTGGCTGAGCAGTTCGGCCTCGAGTTCCTTCCGCGGCTGGACGGGCGGGTGGACGAGGGGTTGCTGCACGAACTGCCCATTGAGCTGTTCCGGGAGGGACGGTGCATGCCGATTGGCTCCGAGCAGGACGAGCTGCAGCTCGTGGTGGCGGACCCGCTCGACATCGAGATCATGATTGCCGCCGAGGCGTTGAGCGGGA
>CAZJJT010000635.1:1998-3005 GCA_964546395.1 uncultured Fibrobacterota bacterium | reverse complement strand
CAGACCAACGGATTCGACATGCGGGTGCTGGCCGCATCGGTGCGCAACACGTTCCGAAGACGCGAGACGAGTATCCCGAACGAGATGCCGGACTGCCTCTCGGATGCGTTCTATCAGGACAGCACGAAGCAGGCCCAGTGGAACGGGTTCCTGCAGCGCAGCCACCTGACACGCCGCCCATCATCGTTTCTCGACCTCGGCACTGCGCTGCGTGAGTTCGTGTGGCCGGTCCTGACCGCGGCAGCGCGGCCTGACGAAGAAGCGTCTGGGATGTGGCCCGCCGGCGGCCCATGGGGTCCCTAGCTCCTCAACCGCGCCACCCACGCCTTCACCCGCCCACGACGTGTGACATACGCGATACGCACACGGTTGAGCACGCGCCCCAACGGCCTTGCAAGAAACCGGGCATAGCGTCGCAACCGCGGCGCCAGCTCCGGCGCCTTCTCCTCCGCAAACGCCAGTATCTGCGCAATGGCATCGTCGCCCCGGTAGAACGCTGCCACAGATAGCCTGTCGCGGAACAGGCTGCGCAGATCTCCCTTCTCAATCCCTCGCGCAATCAAGTCGTAGTGCATCTTGACTGACACGACCTGGCGCTGCGCAATGCGCTTCGCGCTCAGGTTGTTGGTATGGACACGGTACTTGAAATGCGGGCTGCGGATGCGCGGCGGCTCACCGTGCGCGTGCTTCAGGCGTATGAGAAAGTCCGCGTCCTCCACCAGCATGTACTCGGGCCGGAATGCTCCCACGGCACGTGCTGTCTCAGTCCTCACCAGGTAGCACGTGAACTCATTTGATGTGTACCCGCACACCTTCCCGCCAGCGTCAATCCGGTAATAGTCGGTGCACACCATGCACGCCTCGGAATGTGACGCAAGGTAATCGGTCATGACCTTCAGGGCATCAGGCAGGTACAGATCATCGTCAGAGAACCAATGCCAGAACTCACCCTTTGCCGCTCCGAGTCCCACATTCAAACTCGCCGGCAGGCCGATGTTGCGCTCGTT
>CAZJJT010000635.1:0-1988 GCA_964546395.1 uncultured Fibrobacterota bacterium | reverse complement strand
GACAAACGTACTCACCACCGCACAGTTGGGGCTGCTGTCGAGGTGGGCAGTCATCAGGCTGATTGTCTCAGGCTTGTAGACGTTGTCATCCGAGGTCCAGCACCAGTACTTCCCCTCTGCCGCTCCGAGTCCCACATTCAAACTCGCCGGCAGGCCGATGTTGCGCTCGTTGCGGATGATGCGCATACGGGGGTCGGTGTACGAGGCGAGTATCTGCTCGGTGCTGTCGGTGCTCCCGTCAACCACTACGATCAACTCGAAATCGGTGAATGTCTGGGCAAACACCGAGTCCAGGGCTTCGCGCAGATACCGCTCGCCGTTGTACGTCGGCATGGTGATTGAGACGGTGGGCATGAACATGCTCCAGTACGATGATGCGAAATATAACGGAATGTACTGTCGGCCCGTGGTACACAGTAAGGACACAACGTATCTTTCATTGGGTCGACTGTGGCCCCATACAAGGAAGCAACTCGATGTCTCAACAGGATGACATTCTGCGCGATGTTCTGAAGAGCGAATTGCGCTCCGTAGGTAGATACCGTGTCATTCTGTTTGGTTCGAGAGCCCGTGGTGATGCGAGGCACGACAGCGACTACGATGTGTTGGTGATAGTCGACCGGGCCATGACACGTGATGAGAAGTTCCTCCTTTCGTGTGCCATCAGAAAATCATGCGCACAGCAGTTCGTACCGGTCGATGTCATTGTCAAGACAAGCGATGAAGTGGACTCTGAGAGAACTGTCGCAGGGACCATTGCCCGTAACGCACTTGCCGAAGGAGTGCCGGTCGCGTGACACCCGACGAAGACACCAAGTCCCGCGTGGTGGCAGCCTAGCTCGTCAAGGGAGATAACGATCTGCGCTCCGCGGTGTTCCTGCGCGGCATGCCCGAAGAGGATATGACTACTGACACCATCTGCTTCCACTGTCAGCAGGCAGTCGAAAAGCTTCTCAAGTCGTTCCTCGTGCACTGCGATGTCGACTTCCGCAAGGAGCATAACCTCGAGTATCTCCTGGCCCTTTGCATGCGTGCCGACACGGGTTTCGCCGCACTCGAATTCGGAAGGATGTCGGAGTACGGTGTCGTAGTACGATACCCAGCCGAATTCTACATGCCGTCCGTCGAAGAAACCGACGAAGCGATTCGTATCGCACGTTCAGTCGATACATACGTGCGCGGGAAGCTGGCTGCTGCAGGATACGAATCAGGGTAGGCGCCGGTACGTCACGTCTCCATTGCCGTCAACCACCACAACCAGCTCGAAATCGGTGAAGGTCTGGGCGAACACCGAGTCCAGGGCTTCGCGCAGATACCGCTCGCCGTTGTAGGTCGGCATGGTGATTGAGACGGTGGGCATTGGTAGTGTTGAGTCGTTGAGATGTTGAGGCGTTGAGTCGGGGCCTTCTCTATGACGGCAATATACGACAGACGCAGGCTGTTGTCGGGAGCGGCAGTTCGCAAATGTATCTTTGTCGGCGAGTGGAGGCGAGTATGGTTGGTCGTAATCCACACCCAGAGATCACCGACAAGCTGGTTGCGATGCTGCGTGAGCGTGGCGCATCCAGGGTTGCGTTGTTCGGCTCATTCGCCCGGGGCGATCATAACGAGAGCAGCGACATCGACCTTCTGGTCACCTTCACCGGTCGCAAGGGGCTACTCGAACTGATCGGCATCGAGCAGGAACTCTCGGACACAGTTCACCGCAGAGTTGACCTCATTACGGAGGCCGCGTTGAGCGACTACCTCCGGCCGGATGTGGAACGCGATGCAGTGGTGCTGTACGGATGAGTGGAAATCAGCGCTACTACCTGCAGCATATACGAGATGCGCTCCTGCGCATAGACTCGTATGTTGCGGGCCAGCTCGAGTACGGTGGCGTGTGCGTACTGTCTACGTATATTGTACAGCACGAACTCAGCCGCTCGCTGGCACGAACGTGAACGAGAGCCGAACACCAACACATTCGATTGACTTCGCCACACTCG
>CAZJJT010000634.1:910-3005 GCA_964546395.1 uncultured Fibrobacterota bacterium | reverse complement strand
GCATACGAGAACGAGGTCGCGAGCATCGCGGCCACCATGCGCGACTTCGTGGCACAGACTGACTCCAACTGGGTGACCATCTGCCCCATCGCGACCGCATACGGCAACCTGATCCTCAATCCCCCGCGTGCAGGCCTTCGAACCGATTTCCTGTACGAATCCGAGAACATCCACGAGAATATCCTCGGCCACATCCTCTCCTCCTACACGCTTTACGCCACACTCACTGGCCGTTCGCCCGTCGGCGTCGATTACGATTTCTCCCCCTACGTCGTAGGAGATTCGCTGTACCAGATCGCCGACATCACGTACGACGCACAGATGAAGGCAGCGGTGCAGCAGGGGGCCTGGGACGCGTTTGTGGAGTGGTACGGCGGCAGCGTGAGTGCGCAACCCGCCGCGCCGCGGGGCATGACTGTGGATCCGGCTCGACAGGTTGAGTCAGCGCCAGAGTGGTTTGATCTGCGGGGAAGGCTGGGGTCGGCAGCCGCCGCACGTGCTCACACGCTTCCCTGCATCCTTCGCCAGCGCCCCGGCGGCACCCCCACGGCTGCCTTGAACATCCTGCAGAACTGGTAGACATCGGAGAACCCGGCCATGCCCGCGATACGGGTCAGGGGAAGGCTGGTGTCGAGCAGCAGGCTGCGCGCCAGTGCCACCCGGGCGGCGGTGGTGTAGGCGCGCACCGACCTGCCGAATGTGCTCGTGAAGCGCCCGCTGAAATACACGGGATTCAACCCGCAGGCATTCGCCAGGTCGGCGAGCCTGAAGCCCTCGGCAAGGTGCGCGTGGATGAAGCTGATGCACGCACGCCGCACCGGCGGACTCAGGCCGCCGGTGCGCAGTGACGGGCCAGTCGGGTTCGCGCACACGCCTCCCACCCACGCCACAAGCGCCCCGCGCAGCCGCAGCCACCCGAGTTCGGTATCAAGCGCTGCGCAGGTACGGTGCAGTTCGACGAGGTCGGACAGACCGCCCCCCTGGCGTGTGCCTATGCGTGCCGGGCCACTGAGCAGAAGCGGCTGCTCCGCACCCAGTCTGAACCGCAGGAAGTGCACACGCACCTCAGGCGACTCATCGGCAATGGTGAACCGGCCGCCGCGCGTACCGGGAACCACCAGCCCCGAACCCGGGTCAATGGGGCGCGGCCCCTGCTCGGGATCGTGGTACACCAGGCCCCCTTGCTCCACTTCCCACAGCATCGTGTCGGCACGCGGAAGCCGCACAAACTCCCTGCTCCCCCATCGCTCAGGAACCACGGCATGCCCCGCATCCACATCGCCAATGGCGACGGACGGGTCCATGAGCTTTCGCAGCAACTCCTCAAGCGACACCAGCGCGGACGTGTTCGACAGTGGGATTTCCATATAGGTATATCGAAAGATACAAAAGATATGGTGCTGATGCAGTAGATGTATGGCAGCAATGGTGTTATGTTACCATGGTAATCGTACAAACGCGAGGAGTCGCAGCATGGCCCCGGTCACTTCCGCAGAACGTGCAGTGTTCCGCGAACTGTCTGAACGGTACGTCACGATGACAGCCGGCGATGCCATGAACGCCTCGCGTCAGCGCTGGCGCGACCTTCACGACATGCGGCCCTCAGTACCGCCCGTGTACCTGCGCGGCGGAAGGCTGTGGGGCGAAGTGCTGCAGGAGAGCTGGCTCACCTGCACGCACCCGATCTTGCGCTCCCACGAGCGGCACATGCGTTTCGCGCTGTGGCGGTCGGAACTTGGCGACGACACGGTATTCGAGCCCTGGCTGACAGTGAACGCGGCGGCGAGCGGCTCAAGCGGTCTGGGCGTGGAAGCGTGGGGGCTGACCCCCGAAGTGATTCGCTCGCCCAACGGCACCGGCTGGATCACCACGCACCCGCTGCGAGGCCCCGATGATCTCGATCGCCTCCGCGCACCGGTGCACCGTATCGATGAAGCCAGGGCGGCAGAGCAGGCCCACGTCCTTGCCGACACGGCCGGGGATCCCCGCTTTGATGCCCCCGGCGAGCAGGGCTGGGCCATCCGCTCACTGCTCGTCGTGCCGCTCTGGTCGGCTGACCGAGTCGTGGGGGCACTGGGGCTCAGCTCGCCACAGG
>CAZJJT010000634.1:0-900 GCA_964546395.1 uncultured Fibrobacterota bacterium | reverse complement strand
TCATGGGCCACCTGCGGGGTATCGAGAACCTGATGATGGATATGTGTGCGCAGCCCGAACTGGTCCACCGTCTCGCGGCGTTTCTGCGTGACGGGATCCTGGCTGCACAGGACTTGGCCGAACAACAGGGCGACTGGGGACTCACCAGCCACGAGAACCAGGCCATGTGCTACGGAGCAGGTCTTGCCGACCCGCGTCCCAACGCGCGCGGCGTGCAGCGCTCGCAGCTCTGGGGCTACATGGCTTCACAGGAGTTCACGGCGGTGTCGCCGCAGATGCACGAAGAGTTTCTGCTCCGCTACCAGATGCCGATTCTCGCAAGGTACGGGCAGGCAGCCTACGGCTGCTGCGAGAACTTGACAGAAAAGATAGACCTGCTGCGCACTATCCCGAACCTGCGGCGCATTTCACTGGCGCCCTCCGCCGATGTCGCCCGGTGCTGTGAGCAGGTTGGCCGTGACTATGTCATGAGCTACCGGCCGAACCCCTCCGAGATGATGTGCTGCGGGTTCGACGAAGCGCATATCAGGAAGGTGCTTCGGCGCGACCTGGCTCCCCTTGCCGGCCGCCCGTTCGATGTCACACTGAAGGACGCTGACACGTGCCAGGGCGAGCCGTGGCGGCTGAAACGCTGGGTGGATATTGTGCGGGAAGAGACTGCGAAGGCGGTGGAGGGATCACGCGCGGTCCGGCGACACGTGGGTCCGGTTCCTGAACGTGCGTTTGCGTAACCGAATCGCCTTCGGTGTCACTTCCACCAGCTCGTCGTCGTTGACAAACGCCACAGACTCTTCAAGGCTGAATCCAACCGGCGGCGTGAGGTCTCTCGGGGCCGCACGGTATACGTCACGGGGGACGGTTTCGGACGGGTCTGCTGCTCAACCGGGTGTGCGGTACACC
>CAZJJT010000633.1:0-3008 GCA_964546395.1 uncultured Fibrobacterota bacterium | reverse complement strand
GACGCGGTTCTCTTCCGCACCATCGCGGTCGGCAAGGCCCCGTGTGAGCATCACCACCGGTCGGAACGAGGGATGGGTCCGCATCCGGTGCCCCGGCGCGCAGACCTGCGTCTCGATTGTCGACACCCGTGGCAGGCTGGTAGCTGCTGTCGCGCGGGAGCTGCGCGATTCCGACTCATCCGTCGCTGAGTGGAACGGATCCGGTGCTTCGGCGGGGATGTACTTCGCCGTTGTGCATGCGGGCGGCGGGATGCAGGCAACCGGGTTCCGCAAGCCGTAGGGGCGAGGAGGGCCGCTGCAGTGACTGCCTTGGCAGCCACTGCAGCGGTTGCTCAACGCGCAGACAAGCGTCAAGCCGTATACGTCCCCGATACCGTGTCCCCTCCGTGCCCGGTCCAGTTGGTATGGAAGAACTGGCCGCGGGGTTTGTCGGTGCGCTCGTAGGTGTGCGCGCCGAAATAGTCGCGCTGTGCCTGGAGCAGGTTTGCGGGCAGGAACGCGCTGCGGTACCCGTCGAAATACCCGAGGGCCGTGGTCATGGCCGGAACCGGCACACCGCACTCGAGTGCCTTGGAGCACACACGCCGCCAACTCTCCTGCGCCGCGGAGACCTTGCGCCGGAAGAAGGGGTCGAGCAGCAGATTGGTGAGTCCCGGGTTGTTGTCGAACGCTTCCTTGATCTTGCCGAGGAACGCCGAGCGAATGATGCACCCGCCCCGCCACATCAGCGCGATGCCGCCGTAGTTGAGTTCCCACTTGTACTCGGCCGCCGCCGCGCGCATCAGCGTGTATCCCTGCGCGTACGAGACAATCTTCGAGGCATACAGCGCCTTGCGGATATCCTCGACGAACTCAGCCTTACTGCCCCTGAACGTCTTCACCTTCGGCTTGAGCACCTTGCTGGCCGCCACTCGCTCATTCTTGACAGCCGAGAGGCAGCGCGAGAACACCGACTCGCCTATCAGCGTGAGAGGCACGCCCAGGTCGAGTGCGGCGATGCCGGTCCACTTCCCGGTGCCTTTCTGGCCGGCCGTATCGAGGATCCGGTCGATAATCGGCTCGCCGTCTTCGTCTTTGTAGGCCAGGATGTCGCGGGTGATTTCGATCAGATAGCTGTCGAGTTCGGCCTTGTTCCACTTCCTGAACACCGTGTGCATGTCATCGGGACCCATCCTGAGGAGATCCCTCATCATGTGGTACGCTTCGCAGATCAGTTGCATGTCGCCATACTCAATACCGTTGTGCACCATCTTGACGAAGTGGCCGGCGCCCTTGGGGCCCACCCACTCGCAGCACGGCGAACCGTCCTCGACCTTCGCGGCCGCGGCCTGGAATATCGGCTTGACATGGGGCCACGCCGCCGGAGAGCCGCCCGGCATGATTGACGGGCCTTTGAGCGCCCCTTCCTCGCCGCCCGAAACGCCGGTCCCGATATAGAGTTTGCCCCTGCTCTCGACGTACTCGGTGCGGCGCGTGGTGTCGGGGAAGTGCGAATTGCCGCCGTCGATGATGATATCGCCGTCGTCGAGATGCGGCAGCAGCCGTTCGATGAAATCATCGACCGGCTTCCCCGCCTTCACCATCAGCATGATCTTGCGCGGCCGCTTCATCGCCGCCACGAGTTCCTCGATGGAGTGCGCGCCGACAACCTTCTTGCCTCTGCCGCGGCCGTTGAGAAACGCATCGACCTTCTCCACCGTGCGGTTGTAGACCGCCACCGTGAAGCCCTTGCTCTCCATGTTGAGCGCGAGGTTCTCTCCCATCACCGCCAGCCCGACAACTGCGATATCTGCCTCGTTCTGTGCTGTCACGTGATACTCTCCTCTGGATTGATGTGTATGTGTTGCGCTCCTCGAATCGCTCAAACTCCCCCCGTTCTTCATCTGTCAGAAGCGCTCTCTGCTCGCCCACAACCCAATCGCCGGGTTGCTGATGAAATAGATCTCCTCGCCGTCGGGCATGGTCACCGCACCGTCGGGAAGTTCCTCCGGGTCGTACCGCTCCATCATCGAGTCGAGGTCGGCGTACTGGAACCCCACGCCCTCGATCTGCTCGCGCGAGAGATGGCCGGGACAGTAGGTCACCGAGAAGCGGCCTTCGCTCGAGCCGTGTATCAGGTGTGCTGCAGCGCCGAGGTTGTCACGCAGCTCGGCACTGGTCCTCACCGCGTCAAGTGTGTACGGCGTACCGCGGTAGCCGTATTTCCTGACAAGCCTGTCGATCTGGCGATCCTCGCCGAATTCGCGTAAGCCGGGGGCGAGTACCAGCAGCTCACCGCCGTCAGCGAGCGCCATCCGCGTGCGGTAGATACTCTTGTTGCCGAGCCATGTGCTCTTGAACTCCCGGGGATCGAGCCAGACCACTACCTTGCGCAGGGGCTTGTCGACCATGGTGAAATTGACCTGCAGCGAGAGCTCGGCCGCACGGGTGAAACACTCCACGTCGTCGCCCACAAACAGGCCGCGCACCGCTAGCGAGCCGTTCTGTGCGCGGCCCACAACGGTCTGCACGTAGACAATCGGCAGGTGCGCGGCGAAGTGCTCCGAAGCGTAGTTGAGAATGCGCCGCACCGGCGTGTCCGCCCGCCCCATCATGCGCTCCATGCCGTATGCCGCTCCGACAAAATGGCTCTTGTTGATTCCCTCGGCTCCGCCCGTGCCCACGAACACGTTCTTGTTGTAGTTCGCCATCCCTACAACTTCGTGCGGCACCACCTGGCCTATCGACAGGATCAGGTCGTGACCGCCCTCGGCAACCAGGCGGTTCACCTGCGCCGGCCAGTCGTACTCGACTGCGCCCTCCGAGGCGTCGCGGACAAATGACCCCGGCACCATCCCCAGCGTCACCACGTCGTTGCGCCAGTCGTGCACCCGGAACAGCGACTGGGGCACCGGGCCGAACATCTCGGCGACCTCGTGTCTGCTCATGGCGAAGTGCGTGCCGAGCGCCGGCAGCACGTCGGTGAGCCCGCTGCCGGAGTGCTCCCAGGCGTAGCGGGTGAGTTCGCC
>CAZJJT010000632.1:0-3014 GCA_964546395.1 uncultured Fibrobacterota bacterium | reverse complement strand
CTCGTGGGGAGCGCTGCAGGAGGGCATGTGTCACGAGAGGGTCAAGACGAAGAAGTACTATGCCTCGAAGCAGTACTACCGCTACATTCGCCCCGGTGCCGTGCGCATCAAGGCAGAGTGCGACGATGCCAGTGTCCATGCACTCGGTTTCGCACATGCGGACAATCAGACTCTCAGCCTTGTGCTGCTCAACACCGCGAGCGAGGCGCGGTCCGTTTCACTTGCAGGAAACGACTGGCCGTCATTCACCGTCTACCGGTCTTCCGAAACTGAGAACTGCCAGAACGTGGGAACCACCAGTTGGTGTGCCGTGAAAGCACTCGCACGGAGCCGCTTCGGCTCGGGCCAAGCGGTGTCCGTGCGAATTGTGCAGCAACTGTGCGGCTGACGGCTCGACCATGCGGTGTGAGCGGAGGGTTGGGCACATCCGCTAGCCTGGACTCTCCTGCTGCTCGACCTGGTTCCAGACTACTGACTCCTCGTCAGGTCTCCAACAGCACGTCCCATCAGCTCATCTCGACGCTCGCCCGCCTCTTTCCACATCGCATCCTGGCGATTGCCGGCCCGCCAGCAGGTGCCCAAGCTGAACTTGTGCCGGACTTCCTGCATGCCGCCGGACTGCTCTCCACCGTCCCTGAGCCAACCACGGCCCCCATGGCCTTTGCGCAGCCAGTCTGCCTGGCCGTAGAACCGACTTGACAGATCGGGGGGGTCAGTCTCCATCGGGCATGACTGGAGTGTGGCTGTGCTGTCACCACTCCCGATTGTCATGGTCGTGGCCTTGATGGCCTTGCTCCCCTGGAGGTCCAGGCCCCAGGTCATGACCATCACCTCGCCGCTCTCGCCGTTGGCAACGACTTCGGCCTTCGTGTCACCACTTCCCAGCGTCACCACTGCCCCACCATGCGGGCCCTTCTGCATGATTGAGCACGACAGCAGTACCATCGACGCCAGTCCCAGCGCATACGCGCCCGCAACTCTCGACAGGACCTTCACGTGGATCCCCTTTCGTTCTCCGTGGTTACCCCCCTCCTCTCTAAGCATCAACCGTGCCACGGTTGATCTCCCTGCGATTTGCGGCGGGTCCGCCGCCGCATCCATCTTTCTTTCCCAGTTGTTCAATCAAAATGAGTGACTACCACGTCGGTTTGATGAAAGCGATGCGGGGCGCGAAGTGGTTGGTGCTCGGGCACCATGGCGCGCATCCTGGCACAGCACGTCTGTCAGCCTACGCCGTACGCCTTGAGTTTTCGATACAGCGTTGCCGAACCTATCTGGAGCTGTTTGGCGCTGCGAGTCTGGTTCCCACCGTTGTGTTCCAGCACCGCGAGGATGTACTCCTTCTCGATGTCACTGAGCGGTCTAACCGCGTCTGGGCCAACCATGGGTCTGGGGAAGGCGTTGCGGATCTCTTCGGGCAGGTCGGCGAGGTCCACGCGACTGCCGGATGCGAGTGCTACGGCACGCTCCATGGCATTCTCCAGCTCACGCACATTGCCAGGCCACTCGTAGCGCATGAGTTGGTCTGCAGCACTGGGAGAGAAACCGGCTATCTTACGAGCCATGCGGATGGCCGCATCCTCAAGCATCACCCGGGCCAGGGGCAGGATGTCGGCACCACGGTCACGAAGCGGGGGGACGCGTAGCTCGACGACCTTGAGGCGGTAGTAGAGATCCTGTCGGAAGGAGCCCTCTGCGACCGCGTGGGCAAGATCGCGGTTGGTGGCTGCCAGAACGCGTACATCCACTGGTCGGCTCCTGTTCTCTCCGACTCGACGGATCTCTTTCTCCTGGAGCACCCGCAGCAACTTGATCTGCATGCCTGGAGAGATATCGCCGATTTCGTCCAGCAGCAGTGTCCCGTGGCTGGCCGCCTCAAACAGGCCGGGCCGGTCGGAAGTTGCGCCGGTGAACGCGCCGCGGGCATGCCCGAAGAACTCACTTTCGATGAGTGTTTCGGTGATGGCGCCGCAGTTGACGGCAATGAACGGCCCGTCGGCACGCGTTGACTGGTCGTGGACCACTCGCGCGATGCGTTCCTTTCCCACTCCGCTCTCGCCGGCAATGAGTACGGGGGCATCGACCTTCGCGATGCGCTTTGCCAGGTCCACCACCTGCTGCATTGCCGGGCTCTTAGCGATGATTCCCAGGGGTTCTTCCACATCACGCACCACATGAACCAACGCCTGACGGTGTGCCCGGAGTTTCTTCTCAGCGGCCTTCAGCGTCTCCGTGACCTTGCCCAGTGAGACGTCGAGGCACTCATTCAGGTGGTGTTCGTCGTAGAATGCCAGATCCGCAGCGTGCTGCTCACCCCACTCTTCACGTGTGCGCCCCCGGAAATGGCACGCCGCGTGGCCCTGGGCCAGACAGCGGTCTTCGAGGACGTAGATATCCTTGCCGGTGGTGCAACTGTTATAGCCGCTCATGAGACCACAAATGGTCCAGCAGACGGCCGAGTCAGAGCGACCGAAGTGCAGGACATGTTGCTCGGCCTCGTAGGACGCGAGAACCACCATGCCCTGCTTGGCAAGTGGGTCTTCATTTCCCGCTTGCGTGAGGAAGAGCCCACCGAGGATGTGGATGCGGGGCCCCGCGAGACGCCACTCCTCACTGTCCGCCCACTTGAATTCCTGATGCATTGCCTTCGCCATGCGCCAGCCATGGGCAAACCCGAACTGGGTGAGTACCGCACGAGCAGCGGTCAGGCCCAGGTTCTGCATGAGATACTGCCGCAGGATCCCCATAGCCACAGCGTCGATCAGGAGCGCACGCTGGCCGGCAAAGCGAACCATGCCCCCGACAGGATCCAACTCCAGGAGGTTCTCGTGGTTCAAGTCCTCGATACGCATGGTTCGCTCCCATCAGGACGAACGGGCAGTCCATCACTATGGTCGAATATAGTAGAGAAGGAGACGACGGCCGACGGGAAGTCGCTCCAAACCACGGGGATTGGCACATGGCCCGGAAGTTGCGCTGCAGACGAGTACTACGGGCGAAGGCACCGTGGCCAC